>JARBCG010000104.1 GCA_028803175.1 Wolbachia sp. | reverse complement strand
TAGGCCTCTTTGCCATAAGTCTCTCTTTAAGCTTGGCACGTGTCTTCTGTCGTCAACATTGCCTTTTTCAGCCACAACACTTTGAATATTCAGCCCTTAAAACCAAAGAACCAGTCTTTTGCTCTCCTGCCAAGTCCTGCAAGCCCTTTGAATACTTTTTTACTTGATATCCTTTAAAGCTTTCTAGCATGATTTTTCCCTCTCAAACTATATATCTCAAACAAAATTATCAAGATTATATAAAATAATGTTAGTAAATAGATAGAAATCCCTTTAGATACCACTTATTTTAGAGAAAGATCTTAAATAGTAAGCTTCTATAGTTTTAAGACTTTAACTTCTTCTCTAAGCTCTGTTGAAAATTCTTATACATACTAAAAACATCATGATAGTTTAATTGAGTATAAACCTGAGTGATTTCCAAGCTCGAATGGCCAAGCAATTGCTGTATTGATCTTATATCAATATCTTCCTGAAGCAAATGAGTAGCAAAACTATGACGAAATGCATGTGGAGATAAAATTTCTGGTAGATTTAACATTCTTCTTATTTTTTGCAAACGATTAGAAACATAAGTTCTCCCTAGTTTTTTCCCTCGCAGCCCTAAAAAAAGATATTCTGTTTTATTATTAATGCCAAGGTAAGGACAGGCTTTCACGTATTCCTGTATACACTTTTTTACTACTGGAAGAATAAACACCTGTCTCTGCTTGTCTCCTTTACCTGTAATTATCAACTCTTCGTTACTAACATCATCAACTTTCAGATTCAGTGCCTCACTAATTCTGAGTCCAGCACCATAGAGAAGCACAATAATTGCAATTTCTCTTTTTACTATCCAAGGTTCACCAAGGTTAGATAATTTCATTTTTTCTACCAAAGTTCTTATATCAGGTATCGATAATACTTTCGGTAGAGTCCTTCTTTGAATTGGCCTTGACAAAGAAAACACAGACTCGTTATCTATGTCGTAATTATTTTTTATATACCTAAAGAAATTTCTAATTACCGACAGTGCTCTAGTGTTGGATCTTGCACTGATACCTCTTGAATAACGAGAACTGAGCCAGCTTCTTAACTCTGGTACACTTAACCTTTCTAGAGTGCCAACATTTACCTCTACACCAATGTGTGTATTTAGAAATTTGATAAGGTCTTTTAGGTCCCTAATGTAAGATTCTAGAGTATTGGGTGAATAAGACCTCCTAAACTTTAGCCACTCATACCATTTTTCAATGATTAAGCTGAGGTCCATAGCTATTTCTTAAAGAAAGCGTCGATGCACGCATCGCGGAAAGCTTCATTTATATCAGGATGAGAGTGACAAATTCTATATATATCCTCTGCTGCTGCACCATATGCCATTGCTACTGCTGCTTCATTGATTAATGTATCAGCGTATGCTCCAATAATGTGTACGCCTAATATTGTATCTGTTGTGCTGCAAGTAAGTACCTTTACAAATCCTTCAGTATCACCAGTGATTTTTGCTCTACCATTAGCAGCAAATTGACACTTGCCAGCTTTATATTTACTGCCAGCACTTTTTAATTCCTCTTCAGTCTTACCAATAGAAGATACCGCAGGATGAGTGTAAATAACCGATGGTATAATTCCATAATCAACATGAGGTAATTGCCCTGCTATTATTTCTGCAACAGCTATTCCCTCTTCCTCTGCTTTGTGAGCAAGCATTGCCCCACCAATCACATCACCAATAGCAAACATTCCTTTTACATTTGTTTCATATCTATTGTTAACTTGAACAAAGCCACGATTATCTTTCTCTATTGTGCCATCAACACCAAGACCTTCAGTGCATGGCCTGCGCCCCACTGCAACTAAAACTTTATCTGCTTCTATGGTACTTGTTTGATTATCTTTAACAGAACAGACTTTTACACTGAGAGTATTGTCTTGCTTTATTTCTTCAACTTTAGTGCTGAGCAAAAATTTTATTCCTTGTTTTTGTAAGCTAGAAAGCAATAATTTACTCAATTCTTCATCCATTGATGCAGCAACCCTATCAAAAAACTCTACCACGGTCACTTCAGATCCCAATCTGCTCCATACAGAAGACATTTCAAGCCCTATTGCTCCAGCACCGATAACCAAAAGCTTTTCTGGCACTTCAGTTAAAGACAGTGAACCTGTAGACGAAATGACATTTTTTTCATCAATGTTAACTCCTGGAAGAGAGCTAACGTCAGAACCTGTAGCAATTACTATATTTTTTGTCTTTAGTATTTTATCCTCAACTGAAACTTCAAGATTACCTTGGTTAAAGATAGTAATTTTTCCTAGCCCATTAATTTTAGTGATTTTGTAAAGGTTAAATAGGTAACCTATTCCCTGCCCTAACTCTTGCACTCTGGCATCCTTATAGCTAAGCATTTCTTTCAGGTTGAAACTTACATCTTTAACTTTTACACCAAGTTTTGACAGATTATTCTTTGTATGAGCATACTGATGGGAAGAATGTAGTAAAGCTTTGGAAGGTATGCACCCAACTCGTAAGCACGTGCCACCAAATATATCATTTTTATCTACACAGGCAACTTTTAAGCCAAGCTTTGCAGCAGTGATTGAACATTTATAACCACCCGGACCACCACCTATAACAATCAAATCATAATCAGTCATAAAAAACAAACCTATTTTCTAAAGAATAAACACCACTTTTTTCAGTCGTTATATATATTTTATTACGAGTAAATACTGGAGTATGAAATACACTACCAGGTATTTTTACCACCTTCCCCGCACTATCTGAACATGGAAAAGCAAACACCGAACCTTTATTGCCTACCACCCAAAGCGTATTAGCATATACAGTTGGAGCAAACAATCGCGTATTTTCTATTAAATCAGATGTCCAAACCGTTTCACCATCAAGTATATTGAGTCCAATAATTTTATTATTTTTAGTAATGACAAAAATCCTACCACCAGCTCTTTTTTCACTCATAATCGTGCTATAATATGACTCTATACCTGATATACTTTTTATCTGTAATGGCTTTGACCACAAAATGTTACCTGATTTTGTATCAATGCCATAAACATATGAATTATTTGCAGCTATTAAAACATCACCATGCACTCTCGGTGTAGTTGTCACATCTGTAAGATGCGTACTAAAAAGATTTGTAGATAATTTTTGGCTCCACAATTTTTTACCATCTTCCTCATTAAAAGCTATTAGCTCCCCATTTGAAAATGGCGCTATTATTGCATGATTAGAAATTGCTGGTGATACGGAATACAAACCTCGAATTCCACTAATACCATTCTGATAAGTCCAAACAGAACTGCCATCTTTTATATCAATTACATATAAATAATTATCAACTGTCAATACTACCAATTTATTATTTATTATTGCTACATCCCCTCTGACTGGAGCTCTCAGTTCTTTTTCCCATTTAACCTTACCAGTCTTCGCATCTATTGTGTGTAAAATATTATCCACTATAAAGAAGGCGTGTTCTTCATTACGCGATAGGCTCATATTCCCAATTTTTTTATTATGTGAAAAACTTGACTTCCAATTTAGAACCCTTGAATTGTCAATATCAAAGGAATATAAGGTCCCACGTTTATCTACTAGAATAACACTATCATCTGTTAGTACGGGAGCTACATACCCTTGAGATAAATTTTTACTTATTATACTTATTCGCTCACTTGCCATTGTATAGCTACTACACAACAACATTATTATAACAACTATTACTTTCATTCTTTATCGAAAATCATATTCATTAGTATACATCTTAAGAACCTTAATCACAACGAAAATGTTCTTAATTATGCATCATAAATAATTGTATATTAATATTATAATATAATATATTAATATACAAGTATAATTATTAATATATTAAGAAATTAGTCATACCTAACAATAATAACACTAGTGAGAACAAAGAAAATACTAATACGCAGGCAAATAATCCTTTCACAAATAGAGTTGATATTAACATAAATAGAAATACTGAATACGATACTTATTGCTGTGCATTTGCATCAATAGATAGGCGTGAGAGGAAAACCCTTATGGGTATATGAGGTCAAGCCATTACAGAGCTCTAATGTACATAGAACAAATTGGAAGAGATATAGACATTTTTCGAAACTCTGTAATCCAAATGTCAATCATATGAATGTACGAACGTCGTAATTTTTAAAGGTAATAGTACAAAAAATGTTGTTATTCCAGTGCTCCGACACTGGAATCCAGGAAAAAGAAAGTATGGATCACAGTATCAAGTACTTGGATGACACCAAAATCTGCAAGCACACATTTGATGGGAATTTTTAACTTATCCTCTGCCAGATTGTTGAGAAGTAGGTACAGTTGCTTCTGTTTTCATCATATCATTTTGCGGTTCAGATGATTCTTTTAACGCCAACTATGGATTAGAAGAAAACAAAAAAGCCAGGGAAATATGGTAAACTCCAATATTGTAAAGAAAACTAATGAGGTACCACAGAGAAAAAGGATAGAATAGAATTATTTTGCTTTGTAGATGATTTTTGTAAAATAGTAGATGAAAAATGTGCAGACAAATTACCATCTAACAGCAAAGAACCTACCAGAATAACGGAAATTACTCATTCTGAAGC
>JARBCG010000103.1 GCA_028803175.1 Wolbachia sp. | reverse complement strand
TGTACTTAGTATAGAACACTAAATGGTACTTTAAATTAAACGTACTGTGAGAGCTATGTTTGTAATCCATACTAAACCATACTAAAGTGTCCGCCTTAAGGCGAGTGTATTAACTCACCCACCTCACTTATTGAGACAGTTTTTGATTATTTAAAAAATAAGTTTAAAATTTGACATTCTCATCATAGATTATCAATTAATTTTTTAGTACACATTGTATCTACCCTCGTTCCATATTGTTTAAATGGCAAAAAGCCAAGAATCTCCTCTGTCTGCTTTGTTGGTTAATCCATAGTTGGCGTTACAAATGTTTTTCTAAACCACCAGCTTCAGCTGGTTGTAATTGACAGCTAACCTAATTTAAGTTTGCTGAAAACAGATTTATAGTTATATTAACTAGAATCTAGAAACTTTTTAAACTGTCATAGGATAACAAAAACAGTAAAACTTATTTGGGTTAGCTATATGAATGTCAATCAACAATCAGATGAGTTGACTTATTTAAGCAGCAATATGGAAAATATACCTAAGTTTCATTCTACAATACTAACTAAGCTTTGTGGAGGTATTGGAGTAAAGGACATATTATTCTATAGGCCGATCAGTTATGTTGATAGAAGGAAATCATTATCTAATGCAAAGGCTGGAGAATTTACAACATTTATCGCAAAAGTTTTTGAATATCAACCACCTGCTATAAAAGGAAGACCATACAAAATAGTTGCTGAAAGCGAAAATAAATACGTATTCATAGTTTTTTTTAATTATTCGATCAAATATTTATATAAACTATTTCCAATTGGAACCACATTGGTCATCAGTGGAAAACTTGAAAAGTTTGCTGAACAGCTGCAAATTACTCATCCAGATTATGTGTTACCCAACATTGATCAATTCAATAGGATTGCATGTATAGAGCCGGTGTATCAATTAAGTCTAGGTATTACTAATAAAAGCATTAGAAACATAGTAAATTATAGTCTCAAGTGGTTACCTGATTTGCCAGAGTGGATGGATGATGCATTAGTTAAACAAAAAAGATGGCTTAGCTGGAAAGAAAGTATTATTAAGCTACATAAACCAAATTCATTGGCTGAAGCAGAAATATGTAGAAAAAGGCTTGCTTACGATGAATTGCTTGCATATCAGCTAGCACTAAAATTTACAAGAAAAAATAGTGTGAAGGAAAGAGGTCGGGAATTTATAATATCCAATAAATACAAAGAACAAATTTTGAGTATGTTATCGTTTCAATTAACAGATGATCAAATTAAAGCAATAGATGAAATTTCAAGAAAACAAAAATCCAAATACCGTATGGTAAATTTACTTCAGGGTGATGTTGGCAGCGGCAAAACTGTGGTTGCACTTTTTGCAATGCTAAATGTAGTAGAGAATAACCTTCAAGCTGCTTTGATGGCTCCAACTACTATTTTGGCAGAACAACATTACAACTGGATTGAAGAAATCTTATCTGCTACTAATATAAGAGTTGCACTTCTAACTGGTAAAACCACGCGAAAAGAAAAAAAGACTATTATAAATGAACTTGCAAGTGGCGTCTTAAATATAGTAATCGGTACTCATGCGCTATTTCAGGATAAAATTTTATTTAAAGACTTAGGGCTTGCAGTAATAGACGAGCAGCAAAGATTTGGGGTAATGCAGAGAAACCGTTTAGTAAAGAAAGGAAATAATACTGATATACTTTTTGTTACTGCCACTCCAATTCCAAGAACTCTACAGCAGGCAGTATATGGTGATGTTGAGTGTTCTGTTTTAAAAGAAAAACCAAAATGTAGATTGCCGATAAAAACTGTTACTATTAGCGTACAAAAAGTAGCAAATGTCATTGAAAAGTTGAAAGATGCGATAGATAGAGGTGAAAAAGCATATTGGATTTGTCCTTACATTGAAGAAAATGAAGATATTAATATTGTTGCTGCGGAAATGCGCTTCCAGGAATTGCAAAAAACGTTTTTGAATAAAGTTGGGATAGTGCACGGAAAATTAACTGATGAGGAGAAAGATCAAGTTATGTTTTCTTTTAAAAGAAATGAATTTTCTCTGCTTGTTGCAACAACTATTGTAGAAGTTGGTGTTGATGTGCCAGATGCAACGATTATGATTATAGAAAATGCAGAGCAATTTGGGCTATCACAATTGCATCAATTAAGAGGTAGGGTAGGACGAGGAAATAAACCTTCCTTTTGTATATTATTATACAATAATTTAAGTAAGAGCTCATACTTAAAATTAAAGATTATGCGTGAGTCACAAGATGGATTTTATATTGCTGAGAGGGATATGATACTTAGGGGTAGTGGAGATATTTTAGGTACAAGGCAATCTGGATATATGGAATTTAAATTTGCTGACCTTTATAGAGATAGAGAACTACTTGATCTTGCATATAATAATGCAAAAAATACAGTTGAAAATGTTACAAAAAATAGACTTTTAGAATTACTGTTAGATGTATTTGGATATAGAGATAAATTTTTAATCTAGGCCTAGATGTATACAAATCTAAGCGTCAGCTACTTGCATGATGACAGTGGTTGATATAGCTAACTAAAAAAGGTTTCCCGAGATAGGTTTTTATGGTAATAAAGGTATATTAAAGTGGAAAGAGAGGAAAAAAATGGCAAATCCATATAGCGAGAACTTGCAAGAACGAGTATTAACAATCTCAACTATGGATTAAAAAAAGCTAAAAGTAGTAGGAAAAGTAAGGCAAACTCCAAAAATATATTACTTTAAAAGCCAACTATGAATTAACCAACAAAGTAGATAGAGGAGATTCTTGGCTTTTTACACTTTAAACAATATGAAACAAGGGTAGACATAATGTATACTAAAAAATTAATTGGTGATCTATGACAAGAGTGTTCAATTTTAAACTTGTTTTTTAAATAATCAAAAACTGTCTCAATAATAGATCGTTTTCTGAGTAAAACCTTCTTATTAAACAACATTAACACATTTTTTATTCCATTTTTCATGTAGTGAGGTGGGTAGGTTAACACACTCGTCTTAAGGCGAACACTTTAGTATAGCATACTTTATGTTGGACTACTTTAGTATGGTTTAGTA
>JARBCG010000102.1 GCA_028803175.1 Wolbachia sp. | reverse complement strand
GTACAGAAGTATATTGAATGATTTTAACATCGAGTTTTTAAACTCATAATCTGCTTTACATGCGTTTTTTTTAACCACCAGCTTTAGCTGGTTGTATTTGACAAGTAAATTAGTAATATTAGAGAGAACGAATGATATATCTAGTAATATGGAATCAATGAAAAGCATTATTAAAAATATAATAGATCAAAACAAAGGTCACGATATAGTTACTTTTGATGTACAAGACAAAACCACTATTGCAAAGTATATGATAGTTGCGTCTGGTGATTCAAGTCGTCATGTAAAGGCTTTGGCTGAACATGTGATAAAAAATCTGAAGCAATATGACAAAATAGATGTGGAGGGTATGGATGAGTGTAACTGGATAATTTTAAGTTTTCAAGGCATAATGGTTCACATATTTAGACCAGAAGTAAGGGAATATTACAAAATAGAAGAATTATGGAATTAGATCTCTTGTATAACCATTGCTTTAGTGGTAACTCGGTTGGGTGTCATTCAAGCGGTACTACACTGGGATTTTTATATGCTATCATAATGACACCATCTGTAGTTCAAGAAATCTATTAACTTTAACAAGCTAAATTTTACAGTATGAAACACAAATCTGACTTTTTAAATTTTATCCAAGAGAGAGGATGTTTATATCAATGTACAAACCTTGAAGGGTTGGATCAATTATTATCTCAAAATAATCATATAATTGCATATATTGGTTTTGATTGCACAGCCCCAAGTCTCCATGTAGGCAGTTTAATTCAGATCATGATGCTCCGTAGTCTGCAAAAATTTGGTTATAAGCCAATAGTTTTGCTTGGTGGTGGCACAACTAAAATTGGCGATCCTTCTGGTAAAGATAAAGCAAGAAGTGTTTTATCTTTAGAGGATATCAATCAAAACTTCTCTAGGATCAGAAGAACATTAGAAAAAATGGTATCTTTTGATGATACAAGGACTGGTGCAGTTATAGTAAATAACTCAGATTGGCTGGATAACATAAAATATATAGACTTCTTGCGTGATATAGGGGTTCATTTCTCTGTAAATCGTATACTAAGTTTCGATAGTGTGAAAACTAGGCTGGATAGAGAACAAAATTTAAGCTTTTTGGAATTTAATTACATGTTACTTCAGGCTTACGACTTTACTGAATTAAATAAAAAATATGACTGTCGTCTGCAGATTGGAGGGTCTGATCAGTGGGGAAATATAGTAAATGGAATCGAACTTGGAAAAAAATTGAATTTGCCCGGGCTTTTTGGCCTTACTACACCCCTTCTGCTGAATTCTCAAGGAAAAAAAATGGGCAAGACTGAAAGTGGAACCGTATGGCTTGATGGTGATATGCTAAAGCCGTATAATTATTGGCAATATTTTCGCAATGTTGATGATCAAGATGTTGGTCGTTTCTTGAAGTTATTTACTGATTTGCCAACTGATGAAATACAAAGGTTAGAGTCCTTAAAAGGACAAGAAATAAATGAAGCAAAAAAGATTTTAGCAACAGAAGTGACAAAAATATGCCATGGTGATAAAGAAGCGGAGCGTGCAGAATGTGCAGCAGTTGCCGCTTTTGAAAATGAAGATAGTTCACTACTGCCTGACTATATTTTAAAAAAAGAGCAAATTGTCAATGGCGTAGTTTTAGTAGACCTTCTGTGCGCTGCTAAACTTGAATCATCTAAAGGCGCAGCAAAGCGTTTAATACAGGGTAATGGGTGTAAAATTAATGATAACGGTGTTGATGACATTAATTATATAGTAAATCCTAAAGATTTTGAAAATAAGCTATTTATAAGATTATCTGCAGGTAAAAAACGCCATGTTAAAATTAAATTAATTTAATTTCCATATATCTGTAGTAATTCTTGTGCACTAGCCTTTATTAGGATAGGGCATTTTCCATCATTTAACAGTGAGTACAATATTTCAGATGCACCTTTAGTGTCATTATTATGTATTTTAGCTATAGCCACCGCTTCTTTGCTTGAATAAGGATATGCTGCGTTTACTACTAACTCTTCAAATTTTCCATTGTTTATTTTTTCACCACGAAAGCGTAATGAATTCATTGCTTCTAAATACCGTGCTAATTCGCAAAAAACTTTTGGTGCTTCTTTGTCGTCTGCCAAACTATTGTAAGTTAAGATGGCTTCTGGTATTGCTGAATTTGTAATGCTTTTAGCTGCGTATTCAAATTTCGCTAAATGTTTCCAATTAGAGTGTGCCTCTTCTAGTAATGGTTTTAAGTCTTCACCGGCAAATAGTGCCTTATAGAATTTATCACCTGTTGCTGTGGATTCTCTTTCATCGTCAGCGTTATATAATAGATATAATGTTACACTGATAAAAACTGTCACTAATACAAATAGAGTGATGTATTTTTTCATAGCAATATTTTAAAGATGCAACATTTATACATTAATATTATTTGATTTGCAAAAATATATTGACATGGTGATTGTATCACATGATAATATCCTCGTGAGTTGTTTGAATAGTTGGAGATTGAAAATATTTCTAAAGTAGAAATAAAGACAGCAGTATTGAGCTAAATTATTTTTGTCGGATTTATCCGACATGTCCTCAACCTTTTATAGGTTGAAGTCTAAATTTGAGAGTTTGATCCTGGCTCAGAATGAACGCTGGCGGCAGGCCTAACACATGCAAG
>JARBCG010000101.1 GCA_028803175.1 Wolbachia sp. | reverse complement strand
TGTTGTTTGACCTGTAAGTATTCTATATCTGTACTTAATCTGTACTTAGTACAGAACACTAAATGGTACTTTAAATTAAACGTACAGCGAGAGCTATGTTTGTAATCCATACTAAACCACACTAAAGTATATTATACTAAAGTGTTCGCCTTAAGGCTAGGGTATTAACACACCAACCTCACTACATAAAGACCAACAACAAAACCAACAATACTACTACATTTAACTGCTTCTTTTTCTGTAACTTCAAGTAAAGCTTATCCTATACATTTATTTCTCATAACTGGTAATACAGTAAAATCCATGATTTCTGGAATGCTTTTATTCTGATCAGCAAATTCATCATTATGAAGAGCAGTCCATACAACACGTTTATTGAGTTTTTGTTCTTGCAAATAAGTTTCAAACGTAGACAGTGGTTTTGGCCAATTTACTCCTGCAAAATTTTTGACAAGAATTGAGATATCAAATTCAGTAAATGCTCGGATTGCAACGCTACTTCCTGGTCTATTCTGCAACACCATAGGGCATCTCTTCAATTTCAATCACAAACCTCGACCAATAAATCTTAACAAAAGTATTTCAGTGCATTTTCAAATATGAGCATTCCATCACCATATTTTAGCATAGCAATATCAGAACGTTTACATTTCTCTTTTTCTAGTGGCCAGTTATCTTGCTGAGTGAAAAACATTGCTCTTTCTGGATGAGGCATTAAAGCCAACACCCTACCACTTTTGTCTGACAAAGCTGCTAGATCATGTATAGATCCATTTGGATTGTAAGGAAATTGCAAATTAGCATAATTGCCATCCGCATTAATGTAATGTAATGCAGTAGAATGATTCTCAATTAGTTGATCTAGAGTACTTTGATCCATAAAAAACTTACCTTCTCCATGAGCAATAGGAAGATATAGCTCATTTAAACTACTCAGCCAAACAGAGTTACTTTGTGGATTAACTTTGACTTTAACCCAACGGCATTGATAGTTACCTATATCATTATGAATCAATGCTAAGTTAGAAAATTCTGGAATCAGCTTCACTAATATCTGGCAACCATTACATATTCCTATGACAAGTTTGTCCTGAGATAAAAATTCTTGAAATTCATCAGATAGGTTATTTTTTATGCGTAAAGCGAATGCATTACCAGCACCAGTGTCATCACCATAGGAAAAACCTCCTGGTATCGCAAGTATATTGCTTGATCTTAGTTCACTTAGATCATCTATAATTTCATTGATGTGAATAATTTTAACTTGAACATTGCTAATACCAAGTTTTTTACTACACTCTGTAAATGCAAATGCAGTTTCTTTTTCACAATTTAAGCCATAACCGTATAGAACTGTGATTTTCATAAGTTACTAAAAATTAAAAAATTCAAATTTTCTTTTTACAAAGTTTGCTACTAAATTTAATGCAAACAATATCAATAATAAAGCTATAATTGCAATTGCGGCAAGTTCAACAAATGCAATTTCTGGGCTACTTGACCATATAAATATTTGTACAGGTAAAACAGTCGCTGGATCAAAAAGTGATTGTGGCGTATCAGCTACAAACGCTACCATACCTATCACAAGTAGTGGTGAAGATTCTCCTAAGATTCTTGCAATTGAAAGAACAGTGCCATGTATTATTCTTGGCAATGCAATTGGTAGAGCGTGATCTAATATGACCTTGATGTGAGGTGCACCAAGAGCAAAAGCTGCATCTTTTATTGCAATAGGGACATTTGCAAAAGCATTTTTTGTTGCAATGATAATATTGGGCAACATCATAAATGAAAGAGTCATGCCGCCAACAAGAGGTGAAGAGCGAGGCAATCCAAACATACCAAGATAGAGAGTCATACCCACAACACCAAATATTATCGAAGGGACTGCAGCAAGATTGTTTATACTAATTTCCACAATATTGGTAATAAGTCTATTTTTAGGCATAAATTCATAAAGACAGATACCTGACATAATCCCTATTGGCAACGCTAATGCTAAGCACACTATAATTGTCATTAATGAACCAATAAATGCTCCTAAAATTCCTGCATTCTCAGGTTCACGAGAGTCAGACTTAAAAAACAAAGACTTATTAAAGAATTTTCTTACTCTTCCTTTTTCTTTTAGCCAGTCAAGCAGTTTTATATAATGATTATCAAGGTATTTATCCTTATTTATTGCGTTGAGTATGCTTGATGCAGTCAACCATATTTCATATTTACCACTGGACTTCTTTTGAAACTCACTTTCTGATGATAACTTTGTTTTGCCTATGCTCTTCAACAACTCTTTATAAGAATTACGGCTTAAAATTTCGTCATTATCTTTAAAATCAATTCCTTCAAATACCTTACCTAGAGAATTATTAAGCAAATTAATAGACTCAGAACGTAAATCACCAAGATTATTTATTGAGCAAAAATGATCGTTTATTTCAATCGGCAGCAAAATTTTTGTGACTGTTAAGGCACTATAAGAATTTACTAATATACTTAATAGTATACATATAGGACAACCAAGCGAGATGACCAATGCCACAAAAGAGCAAAAGCTTAATGCTTTATTTCTTTTGTTTTTCCTTTTTATACGCACATGTACGCGCTTGGATTGAAGCAGCTTAAGAAATTTTTTCTTTATGCTCATTTATTTTAAATCGCCCATAGCTACAGTTAGCCTGAATAAGACTTTCTGATTTAAACTGGATCATATAACATCCTTTTTTGTTATCCCAGTGCTTGATACTGGGGTCTAATTTATATGCAACAACATCATATTCTGGCATAAAACCAGCTCTTTTATGTTTCTTGGATTCATTGTCCATTACGTCACCTTGTAAGATAAAGCAAGCTGGCTGGGATTCCAGTGTCAAGCACTGGAATGACACCAATGTGTAGTGAGGCAACACCATTGATATAATTCTCCGCTGTACCTACTTAGACTTCTTATTCCTATAAGGAGCATGCTCTTTAATCCTTGCAGCTTTTCCAAATAGTTTGCATAGATAGTATAGTTTAGCTCTACGAACTTTACCTTTTCTTGTAACTTCTACCGAAATTAATGCAGGAGAATAAACAAAAAATTGAGATACTATGCTTTCTCCATGGCTTACTTTTCTAACTGCAAAAGAAGAATGCAACCCACGACTTCTTTTTGATATACACACACCTTCAAATATCTGTATACGCTCACTCCCACCATCAACCACTTTAAAAGTAATCTTTAAATCATCACCAGGACGAAATTCTGGTATTTCCTTAGCTAATACTTGCATTTGTTGTGCGTTGAACTTTTCAAGTAGATTTGCCATTTTTACCTCCATTTAATAATTCAGGCCGACGCTTTTTCGTTACAATTCGAGATTGCTCCTGCCTCCAATCACTTATTTTTTTATGATTACCAGACAATAAAACGCCAGGTACTTTATATTCTTTCCACTTCTCAGGCCTAGTATATTGAGGATACTCCAGTACACCACCATTATAACTAAAACTTTCTTCAGTAAGACTATAAGAGTTGCTTACTACACCAGGAAGAAGCCTAATGCATGCATCAAGCACCACCATTACAGCTGGCTCCCCCCCTGAAAGTATGTAATCTCCTATACTCAATTCGCAAGGAGTATATGCATCAATTATTCTTTGGTCAATACCTTCAAATCGACCACATAGAATTGTAATATTGGAAAGCTCTGACAATTCTTTTGCGATATTCTGATCGAACTTTGTACCAGATGGAGTCATATAAACAAATTTAGTGTTTTTATTAGCTGCAAGTACATCATCTACTGCATTGCCAACTACGTCAGAACGCATCACCATTCCTGCCCCACCTCCATATGGCACATCATCTACTGTTGAATGTTTATCTTTAGCAAAAGAACGAATTTTTACCACTTCAAGGTTCCATATTTTTTCTTTTAATGCTTTCCCTGCGAGAGAATAGTTTAAAAGTCCAGGAAACATTTCTGGAAATATGGTTAATACTGTAACATTAAATGTCATCGGCAAATTTATAGTGAACTAAGCAGCAAATTGATGTAACCTTATAATATACAGTTAAATCACGTATGTCATCGAATAAAATAATATACGAAGGTAAGGCAAAATCCATTATTGCAACTGAAAATCCATTAACTGTTGTACAGCACTTTAAAGATAATGTTACAGCTTTTAATAAAGAAAAATGTGAAATCATTGAAGGTAAAGGTATAATTAATAATCATATAAGTGCCTTCATCATGAAAGAACTAAGCAATCTATGGATAAACACACACTTTATAAAAACTCTGAATGAAAGAGAACAGTTAGTCAAAAAACTTAAAATAATCCCTCTGGAAGTGGTAGTTAGAAATATTGCAGCTGGAAGTTTTTGTAAGCGTTTTGGCATAAAAGAAGGTGAAAAACTTGCATATCCTATAATTGAGTTTTTTTATAAAAATGATGATCTTGCCGATCCAATGGTGAATAAAAATCATGTGCTATATTTTGGTTGGCTATCAAGTAAAGAGATAGAAGAAGTGAAGACTACAATTCTGAAGATCAATAAAATTTTGATTGATTTGTTTTCAAATATAGGAATAGATTTAGTTGATCTCAAGTTAGAATTTGGTAGATTAACGCACTTGAATGAAAGAATAGTTTTAGCTGATGAAATTAGCCCTGATAACTGCAGGCTGTGGGATAAAAGCACCTCTAAAAAGCTTGATAAAGATATTTTCCGTTTGGGCTTAGGTGACTTAAAAGAAGCGTATTTAGAAATTGCGAAAAGATTGGCAATAGAACTCTAGCTAATCAAATATAACCAGCTAAAGCTGGTGGTTAAAAAAACGCATGTAAAGCAAATTATGAGTTTAAAAACTCGATGTTAAAATCATTAGAATAGCTAT
>JARBCG010000100.1 GCA_028803175.1 Wolbachia sp. | reverse complement strand
TTTATTCCGCTAAATAATATTAACGAAAAACAAGCTTGCTTTGAAGTAATAGATAGCGCTTTATCTGAGTATGCTGTGATGGGTTTTGAATATGGTTATAGTCTTGATTCTCCGTACTCATTAGTGCTCTGGGAAGGACAATTTGGTGATTTTGCAAATGGTGCTCAGATCATGATCGACCAGTTTATCTCATCTGCAGAAACAAAGTGGTTACGTTCAAGTGGTCTAGTTTTATTATTGCCTCATGGTTATGAGGGACAAGGTCCAGAACACAGTTCTGCTCGTATAGAAAGGTTTTTGCAGCTCTGTGCAGAAGATAATATGCAAGTAGTGAATTGCTCTACTCCGGCCAATTACTTCCATGTGTTACTCAGACAAGTTTATCGAGATTTTCGCAAACCTTTGGTAGTATTTACACCTAAATCTCTATTGCGTCACAAAAGAGCTATTTCTGATTTATCTGATTTTGAAGGAAAATTTCTCACAGTGATTCCAGAATATAGAAAAGATTTGGTTTCAAATGAAAAAATACGCAAAGTTATAATATGTAGTGGCAAAGTTTACTATGACATAATCGAGATGTGTGAAGTGAAGAAGATAAACGATATAGCAGTGATAAGATTGGAGCAATTCTATCCTTTCCCTACTGATAAATTAAGTATTGAACTTAAAAAATACAAAAATGCAGAGGTTATATGGTGTCAAGAAGAGCCGAAAAATATGGGAGGATGGTTTTTTGTTAATCCATTAATAGAGGGAGTATTATCTGATCTCGGTATTAAAGCTAAGAGACCTAAGTGCATAGCAAGACTTGCTGCTGCATCTCCTGCATGCGGTTATACTAGTGTTCACACTAAGCAACAGGAGGAAATTCTTAAGCAAGTCATAGATTTGGAATAAAGTGTAACTAACACGGATCGATAAATAATATAGGACTTATGGATAATCCAACTTTCTTTTCTGTAATATCAAGCAAACTTTACCTTTTAGAGCCAATCTACTATATTTACTTAATAAAGTTTAATCTAATTAAATGCATAAAACGCTAATAATTGGCAATCATAAATCTTTAGTAGGCAAAATTTGTATTAATGGCTCCAAGAATGCTATTTTACCCATAATGGCAGCGAGTTTACTAAGTGACTCCTCAGTCACTTTGTTCAACGTTCCTGATTTAGTTGATGTACATTTCATGTGTGAATTGTTAAGAAATTTTGGTGCAGAGGTAAATTTTACGCGCAATAAAGACTATAAGGCAAACCATACTATGGAAATCAGCTGTGACAACATCAATTATTATATAGCACCACATGAAATCGCAAGTAAGTTACGAGCATCTTTTTTAATATTAGGCCCAATGCTAAGCAAGTTTGGTAAAGTAAATACCACATTTCCTGGCGGATGCAACATAGGAAAACGTCCAGTTGATATGCATATCAAAGCACTGGAAGATATGGAGGCTAAAATTGAAATAGATAGCTATAATATAACTGCAACAGTAAACGGGAAACTGCAAGGAAGAGAAATTACATTCGAAAAAGTTAGTGTTGGTGCAACAGAAAATATAATCATGGCCGCAACTCTTGCAGAAGGAGTAACAACAATAAATAATCCTGCAATTGAACCGGAAGTGCTTGACTTAATAGAGTTTCTAAAGAAAATGGGAGCGGATATTAATGTATATAGCAGTGTAATTCCAGCGCATGACGCTGAGATCTATGATAGATCCCAGTGTAAAACTATCCGTATGACGAATAGCCTTATGGAAGGTGTAATTACAGTGAAAGGAGTTGAAAAATTAAATGGGTGTACCCATAAAATAATACCTGATCGTATAGAAGCAGGTACATATGCACTAGCGGCGATTATAACTGGAGGAGAATTGAAATTAGAAGGAGTAGATATATCAGATATAAAATGTATTGAACATAAATTGGAAGCTATAGGAGCTAATATCGAAGCGGCTAATGATGGTGTCATTGTCTCTAGAAAAAACAATTACATTAAACCCATTAATGTTACAACTAATTCCTATCCTGGTTTTCCTAGTGACATGCAACCTCAATTAATGTCTGCAATTTGTTTTGCTGATGGAATCTCAATAATTGAGGAAAATATTTTTGAAAATAGATTTATGCATGTAAATGAATTAAAAAAATTAGGTGCAAATATTAATGTAGAGAAAAATAGAGCTATTGTAACTGGTATAAAAAAATTATCTGGTTCCAATTTACATGCAACCGATTTAAGATCAACAGCAGCTTTGATTCTTGCTTCATTGATTGCAGATGGAGAGACTATCATAAACAATTCTCATCATTATTTGTATAGAGGATATGAAGCAATGTATGAAAAGCTCAATTTATGTGGAGCTGATATTTCTGTTTTAACTTGAGGTTATTTTATGAATAAAGAACTTTATAAAACTAAGCGTGTTACTATAAAAGAAATAGATGATCTGTTATATGATGAGCATAAGGTGTTAGATCATGGATTTGTCAGAGTAATAGATTATATGGGTTCCGATAGCGCTGTGGTCCAAGCTGCCCGTGTTTCGTATGGAAAGGGAACAAAACAAATTAATCAAGATGAAGCACTTATAAAATACTTAATAAGACATTCTCATACCACACCATTTGAAATGTGTGAGATTAAGTTTCACGTGAAACTTCCTATTTTTATTGCAAGACAATGGATAAGACATAGAACTGCAAACGTAAATGAATATTCAGCAAGGTATTCAATACTTGACAAAGAATTTTATATACCTGAATCAGAACAGATTGCAAAGCAGTCTGACACTAATAAACAAGGTAGAGAAGAAAATAGCTTTAGCTCCAGTGATGCTGAGAAGATTAAGAACTCTCTGAAAAATGATTCTGAATTAGTATATGAGCACTATAATGAGTTTATAGAGCAAGGAATTGCACGAGAAATTGCTCGCACCAATTTAACTCTTAATTATTATACACAATTTTATTGGAAGATAGATCTACATAATCTTCTTCATTTTTTAAGACTTAGAGCTGATAAGCATGCCCAATATGAAATCAGAGTTTATGCTGAAGCTATGCTAAATATAGTACAAAAATGGGTTCCGCTAACTTATAATGCATTTGTTGAATATAGTTTGGAATCAGCTTGTATTTCAAAAAAAGGGCTGATAATAGTTCGCAAATTAATAGAAGGAGAAGAAATCACTAAGGAAGAAAGTGGTATTAGTAAAAGAGAATGGGATGAGCTAATGTCCATGCTAAAGCTATAAAAAACTTAACATGAGAAATAGGGATTTTCAATCTAATCCTTGACAGATTGTATATTTATGTTAGCATATTAATATACAGTTTGGAAATAATTATGGCACAATTTAATCAATGTCGCTTAGGTAGAGGTATAATAACAGGTACTATTGATACAGCTAGTCTCGCAGTAACATCATACTTGGTATACGTATTACTCATCATAGAAGGAATGGCAGTACTACCTGTAGCTATACGGGCTGGACTTGATGCAATCGCAACATTAGTGTTTTGAGGAATAGCAATATGCTGCTTAGCAACAGCATTAAACAAGACAAAGAACAAGTTCAAGCTGATGTAACTTGCCTAGAATGTGATGATAAACTTGCTGTTTTAATGAATCAATCTTCTTAATAAAGGCTCCCTTATTGTGAAGACAAGAGAGCGGGAGAAGGGGTTCGAACCCTCGACCTCAACCTTGGCAAGGTTGCGCTCTACCAACTGAGCCACTCCCGCAATCAAATTAAGAAAAACGACCTAAACTTCATTTCTTATTATAAATATATATCACGACTTGTAAACCCCAATACCTATGAAAAAATAGAGGAAGTAGAAGGTCTTTGCCCTTTAAATATAGTATAAACTTTAACAAATTATTTGTTAATAATTAATAATTCCTTTATTTTGTATACTTTAGCTTCATTTTCAATTATTATCGAATTTTAATTACTACATTAAATATATTAACTCTATGGGAATATTTTTACATAAAAATGATTTGCCGGATAATTTACTACTTGATAATGTAAACTCTATAGCTGTTGACACAGAAGCAATGGGGTTACTTCACAGCAGGGATAGGTTATGCCTTGTGCAATTATCTTTTGGTGATGGTAATGCTCACTTGATTCAATTTAAAAATGATTATCAAGCCCCTAATTTAAAAAAAATATTAGAAAATAAAAATATAACAAAAATATTCCACTTCGCGCGATTTGATGTCAGTATAATATATTATTACTTAAAAATTTGGGCACTTCCATGCTATTGTACGAAAACAGCTTCACGTTTAGTGCGTACTTATACAGAGAATCATAGCTTGAAAGAGTTGTGCTCAGAACTACTGGATACCAAATTAAACAAGCAGCAGCAATCTTCTGACTGGGGAAATGAAAATTTAACAGATAAACAAAAAAGTTATGCCGCCTCTGATGTTTTATATCTTCATAAAATCAAAGAAAAACTAGACTTAATGTTGGAACGTGAAAATAGGAAAGAATTAGCTCAAAAATGCTTTGAATTTCTTCCCACTCGCATTGAACTAGACTTAATGGGGTGGGGAAATATAGACATATTTAATCATCAAATGTAATTTTCTTAGTTTTTTAGCTCATCAAATACCTCGCTCGCTCTACTTAAAACAGCATCAGGAAAACCAGCAAGCTTTGCTACGTGTATTCCATACGACTCATCTGCAATCCCTTCTATTACATCATGTAAAAATATAACTTCACCATTCCATTCTTTTATTTTCACACAAAAACATTTTACATGATCTAAATATTTACTGACCCTAGTTAGTTCATGATAGTGAGTAGCAAAAATAGCCCTACACCTATTTACATTGTGAATATGCTCTATCACTGCCTGGGCAATCGACAATCCATCATACACTCCTGTGCCTCTGCCAATTTCATCCAGAACAACCAAAGAACGATCTGTGGCTTGATTAACTATTGTTGCAGTTTCAATCATCTCCACCATAAAAGTTGAATAACCTGCTGTTATATTATCTGTTGCACCAACTCTACTGAATATTTTATCAATCACTCCAATATGTGCACTTTCTGCTGGTACAAAAGAACCCATATGAGCCAAAATTGCAATTAGGGCATTTTGTCTTAAAAAAGTACTTTTTCCAGCCATATTAGGACCAGTAATTAAGTGTATCCCAGTTAAATTGATGCTATTTGCAATAAATTTATCATTAGCTTCAATTACAGGATGTCTTCCGTTGCGGATACTAAACTCTTTGCTATCATTAATCACAGGCTTTACATAGCTATTTTGTACAGCAAGCTCTGCAAATGCAGTTCTGATATCAAGCTTTGCTAAAGCATTTGCAGCAACAGCAATTTTTTCAGACTCTTTAGCAATTTTGCTACACAATTCACTAAAAATTTTTACTTCTAGATTGATTACAGCATCACGTGCAGTAAGAATTTTATTTTCTAACTCTTTTAATTCGTCAGTAGTATAACGGACACTATTTGCTAAGCTTTGTCTGTGAATAAAGATATCCGAAGTTATTTTGTGATTGGCTGAAACTTCAACATAATAGCCAAGTATATTGTTGTGCAATATTTTTAGTGCTGCAATGCCAGTTAGATCGCGATAAGATTCACGGAGCTTAGTTATTAGTTTGTTACTATTATTTAGCACATATGATAATTCGGACAACTCTGTATCATATTTTGGATTTATGAATCCTCCTTCTTTTACTGTATTGACATTGTTATCAAGTACAGCCTTATTCAGCAATTCAAACAGATCTTGGTGATCACCTAAACTTTTATGTACGATGTTCAGTTCACTTTCATCTGATTTTAACTTAGATATAAACTCAGAAAGCTTTAACGTTTTACCTAGTCCTATTTTTAATAGATTCATATCCTTTGGAGAACCATGTCCTAGAATTAAACGCGATAATGATCTTTCAATATCTGGAACGTTAGAAAGTATTTCACGTATTTTTTTACGTGATCCATGGTCATTTACGAAAAACTCAACAGTGTTGAGTCTTAAATTAATTGCTTTAGGACAAACAAGTGGTGAAGAAAGAATCTGTTTTAATAAACGTCCACCAAGAGCAGTGATTGTATGATCAATAACAGATATCAGAGAACCCTTCTTTTCTCCAAATTGAGTTGAGAACAATTCAAGATTTCTTCTTGCTGAAGCATCAATGAGCATGAAATTTTGTTGCTTGTACATTTTTGGAAATTCAAGCCTAGGAATAGAGCCTCTTTGTGTTACTCTTACATATTCTAATAATGCACTGCATGCTATGATTTCTACTTCGCTAAAATTTCCTACTACTCCAAGTTCTCTGACTTTATAAAACTCACACAGTGTTCTGTGAGATTTGCTATACTCAAAAAAGCTCTGAACATGCTGTGTGATTGATATTTTATAATTCTTTAAAATTGATCTAATTTTTTCATCTTCAGTTAATTTTTCAGAAATCAATAGCTCTCTTGGTGAGATGCGTGATAAATCACTATCTAATGTTTTTAAATTAGTGGCGGAGAAGAAGAATTTTCCTGTTGATAATTCAAGCCAAGCAATAGCATATTCCTCATTCTTTCCAACTATAGATGCTAGATAATTATTGCTTTTATCTTCTAATAACGAATCTTCAACAATCGTACCTGGGGTTACAATTCGTACTACATCACGTTTTACTATGGATTTATAGCCTCTTTTTTTTGCTTCATCTGCTGTTTCTAATTGATCACAAACTGCAACCTTAAATCCCAAGTCTATTAGTTTATGTAAGTAAGACTCGCTACTATGTGCTGGCACACCACACATCGGTATTTCCTGTCCATTTGAATTGCCTCTTTTGGTTAACACTATATTTAGTAGCTTTGCTGCCTTAATGGCATCATCAAAAAACAACTCATAAAAATCTCCAAGTCTGTAAAACAACAAGTGCTCTTTATACTGAGCTTTTAGGCTTAAATATTGCTCTATTACAGGAGTGTTTCTTTCTTTTGTAAAGTTCATAGCATTTTTGAGTGTATTATATTAGCAATAAATTAATTGACATAATATTATTATAGATTATATTCACGCTTAGATGAATAAGGTTATCATGGAACATTATAACATAAGCACAACAACAAACAACCGCTAGCTTTCGTGGAGCTGTCAGCAGAGCGTTGTTCTTACCATTACAGACAGTAATGAACGTACTAAATCCATGTAATTTGTGTAATTCTTCTAGTCAAACAAAAAGGGATGCAGACATTGTTTTAAAGCAAGTAGTAGAACATCGCACTAGGATTTCGTTACACGTAGAAATGTTACCAAGTAGTACAAAAGTAGGTATTAGGTGGCTAGGTATAGAAGCTGGACTTGTTGCATTTTTAGTACCTTGGCACCTTGTAGACAAGAGTGAAAGGATATATAAACTAAGACAAAAGAAAATTAATAATATACAAAAGTAACATCCAAATATAAAAACAAATCAGGCAGAGAGAACGGTAATAATCGAAATTGATACTGAGGATATCCAAAAAAAAATCACTTACTATAGACAGAATTGGAAAGGAAATTCGCTCTGATTTAAAATACTAAAAATGCCAGATGGCGATATGAGACTTATTAACAGCATTTCAAAAGTATTACACAATAGTCATAATTATCTCAGAAGCGAGGAAAGAGAAATATTACCAGACGCTGACGACCGTAGTACAATAGTTTGTGTTGCTAACAAAGGCATTGTGTCATTTAGAGGGTGCAACACACAAAATGATGATAAACAATCTAAGAAAAAGAAATCTCTAAATCAGCCATGGGACAATATGTCTTGTGTATCACTAAGCAACTTGTATGTGAGGCAAATTTAATCCACTCATTCCTGTAAAGGTCGCTAATTCGCTGATAAAATGTTAAGCATGAACAAACAAAGGTAAAAAACATGTGTCATACAAATTTGTCAGTGATGTTTATAATGCAAATGGCATAAGTAGACAAACGTTCTGTAAGTACTATAACAGGTATAGAAATAGTGGGCTAGAAAAAGACTTTAATTGATTAATTTATTATTAAACTAGCATATATCAAGATTTTAAGCGATTAAATTTCTCAGAACATCTACCTATACTGTACATGTTCTTTATCTTCTTTTTGCTCTGCAGCATTAAACACATCTCTCCATACTACTGCAGCTAGCACGAGTAATGCAGACCGCCTTAAAATCTCTAAGCTATATGGCGTGGTTCCTGGAAGTGTGATTCCTAGAATTATTGCACTTACAATCGCTACTAAGAGAAAAGATCCAAGTATAACATTGATCTTATTCGTTCTATTTTTTTCTATTTGCGTTTTTTCTACTGATGTGGTAAGTTTGCCAATGTATTTTACACAATTATTATCATATTTATATATAACTATAAAATAATAATAAATCAATTCAACATTTTATGAAATACAAGCTTAATAATTCTATAATATATTAATTATAGAATATAATCGTCATTAGCATAAAAATAGTTTTTGCTATACCATCATTGATACGCTAGTGATACGTTGTTAATTTTACGGAGCAGAAAATATGATAAAAGAACAGAAATTTTACCATAAGCATATTTTGAGAGACACAGAGTGGACAAATGATACAAACATCGTACAAGATATAGTTGATCCTTTAGTGAATCAAATTCAAGATACTATGCCGTTATCAGATGATAATATAATATAGAGGTTATGAAGATTACACTATCTAAAACTAAAAACTTTTTGAAAGAACCTAGTGTTTTAAGTGGTATGTTAATTCATGGAAGTGATCACAGCAGAATTGATTTTTATACAAAAGAAATAACAGCCAATTTAAGTAAGTATTCAGTTCAGGTAATGGATTTTATGGTAGTAAATAAGTCACCTGGTTTACTACTTTCTAAATTGGCAAACATTTCAATGTTTAGTGATAAACAGCTAATTAAGCTAATAAACGTGAGTGGAAATATATCCAAAGAACTAAAGAATGTGTTAGATCATAACGTAGGAGATCATTATATAGTGATGATAGCAGGTGAGCTGACGTACAATTCTACAATCAAAAGCTACATGGAGAGCTCAAAAATTTTTGGTTCAGTTGTTTGCTATAAGGATAGCAGTAGCAATCTTTATGATATCATATCAGGTTACTTAAAGCAGAGTGGTGTAAAATACACAAATGAGTTGGTCAATCAATTACAATTCTACTTCAACCACAATAAGATCCCCATATATTCAGAGCTTAAGAAATTAGTTTTGTATTTGGGAGAAAGAAAAGATCTAAGGCTTGAAGATATAGAACTATGCTTTTCAACTTCTGGTGCTAATTATGCTACACTTGATAATCTATATTCTGCAATAGCAAGCAAAGATGTGGCTAATTTCGTTAGAATTTCTGATATATTGATATTACAGGAGAACTTTTCACCAATAGCGCTAATCCGTATTATATTTAATTATTTTCTTCGTCTTGAGAATGTCTTGCTGTCAATACAAAATGGTGTGAGTGAACAAACTGCAATTGACCAACTTAATCCCCCATTATTTTTTAAACAGTTACAAAGCTTTAGGTCTCATCTCAAAATTTTTCACCTTTCAGAGCTTAAAAAATTCCTAGAAAAATTGATAAGCCTGGAAATTATGTGTAAAAAAACTGATCTAGACCATAAGATGCTTTTTCAGCAGATAGTTTTTGAAGTTTTACAAGAAAAGTTTCTTGTATAGCTGACTAAAATAAGATTTACTGACTTTTGTCATCCCATATGGAATCCAGTAAAAACCAGGATCCAGTGTTACACGCTGAAATTACTAAGAATACTAATAAATCTGTTCGGAAAACCTAAATTAGGTTAGCTACACTTACGACTTTTATAGCTTCAACCTATAATTTTTTGCACTTGAATTATCTCTGGCGCTTTTCTTTCAGACACAACATTTTTCATTTCAGTATTAGGTTTAAATATCTCATATGTAATGCCGCCAAATACTAATGCTGCCGGTGCAGCTATACCAATTACGCTAATGCAGGTAAATTAGCGGCAAATCCAAGTATAGAGCCTGCTACCAATGCAGAAGCAACACCAGCAGTAATAGCCTAACATAATTGCTTCACTTCTGCTTGATTTTGTACTTATCGTAATAGAAGCAATACCCAAGTGGATAGAGTTGTGTAAAGAAGTATCTCCACTATTACTATTATTATTAACATCTTTTCCACATTGAAAAGGTTTACTATTAACGTAAGTCTCATTTATTGGAGGAGTGCTCCCATTATCACTTTTTCTACCACCTGCTTTTTTGGTTCTTGAATAATTTCCCATATCTTTACATTTACCTTCTAAATTTCTCAGTAATTTAGGTTGTTTTATTTCATTTACCCCATCTTTTTGCTCACTTAAATAATCTGCTACTTCTATATCGTGACATTTATTAGCTAAACATAGAGGCGTTTCACCTCTACTGTTTTTTTCATTAATATTTGCTCCTGCACCTATTAGATTTTTTACTACCTCTACGTGACCATATTCTGTAGCCAAATGTAAAGCTGTTTCATTACAGTTATTTTTCTCATCAACATTTGCCCATTGCACTATTAGAGACCTTGCTATATTTGAATAACCATTCTAGCATACAAATGTAACAATGTACATTATTCAAAATTATACCAAAATAGATGATCTATATTAAATTCATCATTTCCCCACTCTGTATTTTTCCACTCTTCATATGTATTTGGATCTTGCTTTTGTAACGCACCTTTTATTTTATGTAGTGAGGTGGGTGGGTTAACATACTCGCCTTAAGGCGAACACTTTATTATGGTTTATTATGGTTTAGTATGGATTACAAACATAGCTCTCACAGTACGTTTAATTTAAAGTACTATTTAGTGTTCTGTACTAAGTTACAGATTAAGTACAGATATAGAATACTTACAGGTCAAACAACAGTGCGTAGCAAAGAAATTATCAGGGAAGTATGTACTGCAAACT
>JARBCG010000099.1 GCA_028803175.1 Wolbachia sp. | reverse complement strand
TCCTTTATTCTTGCAGGTTTTTTGCTGTTAGGTAATAATTTGTCTGCACATTTTTCATCTACTATTTTGCAAAAATCATCCACAAAGTAAAATAATTCTATGCTATTCTTTCCATCTGGGGTACCTCCTTAGTTTTTTTTACAATATTGGAGTTTACCATATTTCCCAGGCTTTTTTGCTTTCTTCTAATCCATAATTGGCGTTATCAATATTATTTCCAGTATTTGTTGTCATAATTTTACCTTCATAACTATTAAATATGTAATGTATATATCAATAATTAAATTTGCAAGTATTTTTCTAGTTAAAAGTGCAATACCCTAACTTATTTTTCAGAACAAAAATTGCTAGTGTACTCCTTTTGCTTATTTGTCTTTTTATTTTTGATCAGCTCTATAGCTTTTTTTAAATCTATGCTTTCGATATCAGCATCCTTGCCTAAAGAAACATTTGTTTTATCACATTTTATGTAGAATCCGTACTTGCCATTGAAGATAAAAATCTCTTTTCCCTTTTCATCAAAGCCGAGGGACTTTAATTCTTTACGTGCACTGTTTGCAATGATTTGCGTAGCTTCATTTAGTTGTGTATTTAGTACTTCTTTGTGGCTTTTTTTAAGAGAAAAGTATTTACCGTCATAAAAAATATAGTATCCAAACCGTCCAAGACCAACTTTTATTTCTTTTCCTGTCTCCGGATGTTCTCCAATTACCTTTGGTAAAGATAATAATTCAGTTGCGGTGTTCAGGTCCATACCATTAACGTTCATATTACTTGGAACGGCAACCCTTTTCTTGCTTGACTCATCATTGAACTGTAAATAAAACCCATAAGGGCCTTTTTTAATTAAAATTTCTTGGCCAGTCATGTTATCTATACCTAAGCTTTTCGGATACTCTAAATTATCATTACTTTTATCGGTAATTTCTTTTGTATAACGGCACTCAGGATAATTAGAACATCCAAGAAACACTCCGTTTCGTCCAACGTTTAATTTTAATATACCATTAGGACAAGTAGGACATTTTTTTTCTGTATTTTGTTTTTCTTCTTCTGGGCAAAAACAATCGATTATTAAATCATGTATACCATTTAAAACTTCATCATGTGTCATTTGGTTAACGGAATTAACGTGATCAAAAAATGGCAACCAAAAATGACTGAGTTCTTCTTTCCAGTCTGCATGTCCGTTTGATATTGAATCAAGTTTTTCTTCCATTTGTGCTGTGAAGCCATATTCTACACAGCGATGAAAAAATGTTTTTAAAAATATGGTAACAATTTTGCCGCGATTGCTTGGAACGAATCTTTTGTTGCCAAATTTAACATACTCACGGTCTTGCAGTACTGAAATAATCGTTGCGTAAGTTGATGGACGTCCTATTCCAATTTCTTCCATTTTTTTCACAATACTTGCTTCACTGTAACGTGGAGGGGGTTGAGTAAAGTGCTGTTTAGGAGTGACAGAAATTAGCTTACATGCTTCACCCTCTTTCATAATAGGTAGTAGACCTTCACCTTCTGTTTCTATGTTATCTTGGTAGACCTTGTAAAAGCCATCAAAAAATATGCTGGATCCATTTGCTTGAAGAATTACTTTCTGGTCGGTAGAGGTAATTTCAACAACCACATGATCAATGATTGCTGACTCCATCTGGCTTGCAATAGTTCTTTTCCATATCAACTCATATAATTTCAATTGCTCTAGTGTTAAATAATTTGCGATACTACTTGGCGTTCTATTTATATCCGTTGGACGAATTGCTTCATGCGCTTCCTGAGCATTTTTGACCTTTTTTACATATTGATGAGGGAATTTTGGGAGGTACTTATCACCATAAAGTGATTTAGCAGACTTTCTAATTGAGCTTATAGCTTCATCTGCAATGTAAAATCCATCTGTACGCATGTAAGTTATCAATCCTACAGTTTCTCCACCAATATCAATACCTTCGTATAAGTTTTGTGCTATACGCATAACATTTTTCACATTAAAATGCAGTTTATTCACTGCATCTTGCTGGAGACTTGAAGTAATAAATGGAGGAAGGGGGTTTCTTTTAACTTGCTTATGTTCTATTGTGCTTACAGCATATTGCCTTGATTCAACTTGTCTGACCAGCTCTTTTGCTTCTTCTTCACTTTTTATATCAAATTTTTCTAATTTTTTATTATCGTAGTGGCTTAGCATAGAAAAAAAGCCTTTGCTTTTGCTGTTTTTCAGCTCTGCTTTTATGTTCCAATATTCCTGAGATATAAATTTATTAATTTCATTTTCTCGTTCGCATATGAGTCTGAGTGCAACGGACTGAACACGGCCTGCAGATTTACTTCCTGGCAATTTCTTCCATAATATTGGAGATAAGTTAAATCCAACTAGATAGTCCAAAGCTCTGCGTGCTTGCTGTGCATGCACTAAATCCATATTTATTTCTCGTGGATGCTTTATTGCTTCTTGTACTGCTCTTTTTGTTATTTCATTAAAGACTACTCTATAAATATTGCTGTCATTACTAATTGCTTTTTTTTCTTTTAATGCTTCTACTACATGCCAAGCTATTGCTTCACCTTCTCTGTCTGGATCTGTTGCAAGGTATATATCTGATGTTTTACTTGCTGCTTTTACTAACTCTTTTATATATTTTTCTGCTTTTTCAATGAGTTCATACTTTATGGCAAAGTCATTATCTGGGTCAACAGAACCATTTTTTGCGGGCAGATCTCTTACATGTCCGAAAGATGCAGCTACTTTAAACTCATTATTTAGATATTTACCTATTGTCTTTGCTTTTGCAGGTGACTCAACTATTAGTAGCGCCATAATATTTTGAATTATTAATTATTAGTACTTAAAGATAATATGTTGAGAAATATACAATGAAAAGTAAAAAAAATGTTTTAATAAACCTTTCATTTTTTTATTATGGAAGGGATTTAATAATTTGAAAACATAGTTAGGCTGTTTTATTGGTAATCTATTCTATAAATTTTCCTTTCATACCCATCTTAAAGCCACGAATAAAGTCTTCAATTCTACATGTTTTTTTTCCTTCCATTTGTACGATTTTAGGAATTAAAGTGCCACCTTTAAAACTTATATGCATATTATCACTAGTGATTTCACCTTGCTTTGTATCTGAGAATGTATTCACCTCAAAATCAGCGTCAAGTATTCTTACACGTTTGTTCTCTATTTTTACAAAGGCTTTTGGATAGAATGCCTTAATTTTTCGATAAGCAACGTCACAAGCATCATTTACATAAATTTTACAATCTTCTATCTTATCAGCATAGCATGCATAATTATCGTCTTGTTCCACAGGAATCTGTTTTTCAGTTTCATTTAACACCTCTAGCAGTAAATAACCGCCTAGATCAGATAATTTATCATGTAGCACTTTGTAATTATCACATTTTTCAATAAAAATTTTTTTCTGTTTTAAAATAGGACCAGAATCCAGTCCTTCATTCATTTGCATAATACTCACACCAGTTTCTTGATCCCCAGCTAAGATCATGTGCTGAATTGGCGCTGCACCTCGCCATCTTGGTAATAATGAAGGATGAATATTAATACACCCATATTTTGGAATATTCAGAATTTTTCGTGGGAGTATTAATCCGTACGCAGCAATGACTGCAACATCAGGTTTAAAATCTTTAAACCTTTCTTCCTCCTCTGAAGATTTAAGAGAACTAGAAGTGCACACCTCTATGTTGTTCTCATCAGCAATTACATGAACTGGGGTTTTTGTTAGCTTTTTTCCACGCCCTGCAGGCTTTGGAGCTCTGGTATAAACCCCTACTAACTCATATTGTGACTTTAATAATAAATTTAGAGGACTAACTGCAAACTCTGGTGATCCCATGAAAATAATCTTCACGTTGTTAGCCACATAAAAAAATCTTATTTTAAGGAGCTGCGCAACTCTCTGCCAATTCAACACTTACGGTTTCCACTAATCTAGCAAAGTCATCTTTATAGTTAACAGCCATCTCAGCAAGAATTTTTCTATTTAGATTAATTCCAGCAAGCGTAAGACCATGAATAAATCTACCGTAAGTGAGACCATGCTCTCTCACTGCTGCATTAATACGTATTATCCACAAATTACGGAAGTCACGTTTACGATTTCTTCTGTCTCTATAGGCATATTGTAATGCCTTCTCAACTCTCTGTAACGCGATTCTATAGCAGCTTTTTGCACGTCCCCTGTAACCTTTTGCTAACCTCAATACTTTTTTATGACGAGCGTAAGTAGTGACTCCACGTTTTACTCTAGCCATCTTAATTTACCTCCATTTTACTAAAGACCATAAGGCATATAAAGCTTTACTATACGTGAATCAGATTTACCAAGAATTGTTGTACCACGCTGATTACGAATATTAGATTTACTTATCTTAACCATGCCATGTCTTTTACCTGATTGAGTAGAGATAACCTTACCCTTCGCTGTAAGACTAAAGCGCTTTTTAACAGAAGATTTAGTTTTTAATTTTATTTTCTTCATACCACGAACATATTTATAAATGTCACTATTAAACAGTAGCCAAGTAGCAGTATAAATAATTTTATTAAAGAATCAAGTTAAAATTATGTACTAAAGAAGCTTAAATGCAATTACGCCTAATATGTGACTCACACCATCATTATCTTCCAGTGGTAACAACACTTGTCTCATTTTAACACTTTCACTTTCTTCTCGCTCAGTGATAGGGCATCAATTTTCTACTTTTTTCTCAAAACCGTAAAACTCATTGGCTTCTTCTTCTGCATTTTCATAAATGTAACCTTTTTCCTTAACTTCAATAATAAAACAGTGTTGCCATGACTCCATTATTTCTGCAGTATCTATCTCACTTCTTTCTGGCCAGTCTCTGTATGAACCCTTTATATCACTCCAGTGTTGAGTAACTACATTTACTATTCTTCTTTCTTTACCTATATACGTTCCCATTCCAATTTCCATATATCAAACACAGATATGAAGCTAATTTATGTAGTGAGGTGGTTTGGTTAACACTATAGCCTTAAGGCGAACACTTTAGTATAATATACTTTAAGTGTTGGAATACTTTAGTAGTATGGTTTAGTATGGATTACAAACATAGCTCTCACAGTACATTTAATTTAAAGTACCATTTAGTGTTCTGTACTAAGTAGATATCGTAAGAGGTAATATTACTTCTAACCATATGCTAATCTCTACGTCTCCCAGCATGGTGCTATCTAAGTTGGTACAGTATATTAAGGGAAAGAGTAGTCACAAGTTATCCAAGAAATTTGAACACTTAAGAAAAAGAATTTGCCAATTTATTAAAGAAATCCTCCAGCTTTTTTTTGGAGCTTCTCTTTGCCTGTACATCACTTTAGGCCATTGTACAACAATACATAAAGGAGTATTTCACTTCTTTTATACCTAAATTATCATAACAAGATTCATCAAGGTACCTTAAAGCATAGCTATCTGCCACACTTTCTTGCTCTTGAGAATAG
>JARBCG010000098.1 GCA_028803175.1 Wolbachia sp. | reverse complement strand
TACTAAAGTAGTCCAACAATAAAGTATATTACACTAAAGTGTTCGCCTTAAGGTAAAGGTGTTAACTTACTCACCTCACTACATAAAATTCTGATAGAAAATGAAGATGTTATAGAGGTACTAGAATCAGGATTAAATTCAAGAGTCATAAAACAGAATTTCCTATACATGCTGACAAAATAAAAAGTCAATATGAGAGAGGTGGATAGAGAGAGAATGTGCTCTAAATTCGGCAGCAGACTATTACTCAAGTATAGAAAATTTTCTTCTATGGATGTTGTGCGAAAGTTTAATTATGATATGTTTGATAAAATCTTTAAATATGCAGACAATAAATTATTGAAAGGAATAATCCCGCGCAAAACATTGAGCTGAGTCTTAGTAGAGGCTAGCAGTAGCGCTCGAAATTTGATTTAGTTGAAACTTAATCCATAACTAATGCAGTGCTGATTTGTTAAGCCTTTTTACCATACTATCAATCATATGCCTTATTCCTTGGTATATAGAATATATATCCTCTTCACGCATATAAGCAGAACAAGAAAACACATTACATTCTTCATCTTCTATTGATAGTTCTGTATCACACCTTATGTGTTCACCACCAAGCTTTTCTATCAACCTACCTTTATCATCTCCTATAGTTACTTTAACTTTAGTCTTTTGACTCAAAATAGAAACAATTACAGCTGGAGATATACATATTGCTCCAATTGGTTTTTTTGCATTAAAAAATTCTAGAACTAATTTTTCAAACTCAGGTATCACTGTTACTGTATCATTACCTTCAGCTAAGTCAGATAAATTTTTTGCAACTCCATATCCTCCAGGAACAACTAGCATATCAAAGTCCTCAGCTTTAGCTTCTTTTAGATCATATATGTCGCCCCTTGCAATTCTTGCAGCTTCTACAAGTACATTTCTTTTTTCTTTTGTTCCTTCTTTTGTCTTATGATTCATAACTTGTGAGATATTAATATCAGGTGCGAAACATTTTATTTCTACCTCTTGCTGGTCGAGAGTAAGTAGACTTAAAATAGCTTCTCTCACTTCTGCACCATCAAGATGTCCACATCCTGATAACACTACAGCAGCTTTTAATTTTCTTTCACCCATAATAAAATACCTTGATGTTATATAATCCATATATTTTAATATAAATTCTATATTTGGAAAGAGGTATGTTGCATTAGATTTCTATTATAGGAACAACAATAAATAGATTCTTATTTATTATGCAATTACAAAAGAAGTTGAACAAAGTGAATTGCTATGGTTAAAATAGTACATGAAGAATATAATGCTAATTGGCGGTGGAGTTGGAAATGCAGTGCTATTTTCAATAGGTAAAGCATGCCTTGAAAACAACAATAAGGTTTTATACTTTGCTGGTTATAAGAAGTTAAGTGATGTATTTAAACAAACGTTAATAGAGCATGCAGCAAGTGCAGTAGTTTGGGCGTGTGAAGAGGGGTTAATAGAAACAAATAGGGATCAAGATAAATCCTTTTATGGTAATATAATTGATGCAATAATTTCTTATCAACAAGAGCCATTGAACACGAACACCATAAATTTAAATTCTATAGATAGAATTATCACTATTGGTTCTGATAAAATGATGAAGGCTATAAATCAAGCAAGAAAAACTATTTTAAAACCATATTTTAAATCAAACCACGTAGCAATATCATCTATTAATTCACCTATGCAGTGTATGATGAAAGAAATCTGCGCTCAATGTGTACAACGACATGTAGATTTGAAAACAGGAGAAGAGAGTTTTGTCTATAGCTGCAATAATCAAGACCAGGATATGGAATCTGTTGACTTCGATTTTTTAAATGAGCGCTTAAAGCAGAATAGTTTACAAGAAAAGTTAACAACAAAGTGGATAGAAATGTTTCTATATTAAAAGACATTAGACAGCAAAAAAAAGAAATACGAGAACAATATAGAGCAATAAGAAAAAGTATTGATAGTAGCTATGCAAGTTATGCAGCAGAGTCACTCATTGATACTTTTAACCACAATTTAAGTTATATAAAAGGCGAAATAATTGCTGCTTATATTTCAATTGATGGAGAAATAAATGTTATACCATTGATGGATAATTTGTTTAACTTAGGTTATAAAGTTGCAGTTCCTAGTAAAAATAAGCTACTAACGTTTGAAGAATGGAAAAAAGCAGGAAAAAGTATTGTTCCTGACACGGTTATTGCTCCTGTTATTGCTTTTGATAATCACTGTAATAGGCTTGGTTTTGGTGGTGGGTGGTATGACCAAATGATAAAAAATTTACGTCCGCTAGTTATAGGTGTAGCTTATGAGAAACAATATTGTAAAGATTTATCCATAGAAGAGCATGATCAGAAAGTGGATATCATAATCACTGAAATATGTGTGAGGTACAGAAGTTGAATATATAGAAATAAATTTACAGCCATACAAACTCCTTATTATCTAAACGCTCAAGGATGTTAGTAACCGTTCACAGTATTAGCCGCTTATCCGTAAGTTAGTAACGCCAATTATGGATTAGAAGAAAACAAAAAAGCCAGGGAAATAGGGTAAACTCAAATATTGTAAAAAATTAAGGAGGTACCTAAGAGAG
>JARBCG010000097.1 GCA_028803175.1 Wolbachia sp. | reverse complement strand
TACTAAAGTAGTCCAACACTAAAGTATATTATACTAAAGTGTCCTCCTTAAGGCTATGGTGTTAACCAACCAACCTCACTACATAAATTGAGTACAGTGTACAAATAAAGAGATAAAGCTGTGAAAGGTCATAATACTAAACACTGTTGAACTGCTGCATATTATATCTAGTTCAATAGCCATATATAATTCAAATGGAACTATAGTAATAAATGATGCATATTGTCTGTATAGCTCTCTTGTTCTTAGTTTTTGTAATTTCTTTCTTAGCTTTTCTGCTTCACATTCTATGAAACGCAGCTCTTCTAAAACAAAAATTCTACTAAGAGCTTTTTCATGTGAAATTCTAGTAAGCGTTTTTTTTCCTCTTCAAGGTTAAGCCTGTTCAAAAACTTATCTATAGCTTGAAAATAAGCAAGATATTCTTGGTTATTATTTTCTGTTCGGTTATTCAAAATCATCATAATTAGTTTGTAAGTTAATATATTATGCAATTTTATGCTCTGCGAGTCAATCTTATTGAGATATTAACTATTTTCTTATATTAATTATTTCTTAAGAAACCAAATCAGTTTGTTTTATTCCCGTAATAACATAATTATAGCATGACCACACAGTTATCACTGCCGCAATCCATAAACAAATCTCACCTATATATTGTGTTATTTCATAGTTATCCATTATCAGTGTCACTACAGCAACCATCTGCAGGAATGTTTTGACTTTTCCAGCTTTGCTTACAGGAAGGCTAACGTTTATTGCTATAAGGAATTCGCGTAAACCCGGGACTAATATCTCTCTACAAATAATTATGATTGACGGTACTATAGTAAAATCATTTACCTTATGCTTATAAATCAACATAATTATTGTTGATACCACTATCAATTTATCGGCAATGGGATCAAATAACCTGCCAAACTTTGATTGAACTTTCCATGTACGTGCTAAATAACCATCGAAAAAATCTGTAATACATGTAAGTATGAAAATCGATATTGTTATTAAGTTTGCATATTTATTTTTTATATAGAAACTTAGTATAATTGCTGGTATTGCAAATACACGAGATATTGTAAGCAAATTAGGTAAGTTCTTCTTAAACATAACTTCTAACACAGTATAATTATTTTATACCGGAGCATGGGATAATGCACAAGCTAATAGTTTACAATTGAACATTTGCAAAAACTCCATATACTAAAAGATTATTGGCCATAGGCTAAAATTTAATTACATAAGGACAAATAATGAGTGATGATCTGGATAATACTACAAAGCAAGAAGCACTTAAGTATCATAATAAAGATGGTAACTCTGGAAAAATATCGATTCTACCAACAAAACCTTTACTTACACAACATGATTTATCGCTTGCTTATTCTCCTGGTGTTGCAGCTCCATGCCTCAAAATAGCTGAAAATCCTGAAGCTGTTCATGATTATACAGCAAAAAGTAACTATGTTGCTGTTATTTCAAATGGTACCGCAGTTCTTGGGCTTGGTAATATCGGTCCTCTTGCTTCGAAACCTGTAATGGAAGGTAAAGCTGTTTTATTTAAACGTTTTGCTGATATTGATGCTGTTGATATAGAAGTAGATACAGAAAATATAGAAGAGTTCATAAATGCGGTAAGATACCTTGGACCAAGCTGGGGCGGAATAAATTTAGAAGATATAAAATCTCCCGATTGTTTTATAATAGAAAAACGTCTGAATGAGTTGATGGATATTCCAGTATTTCATGACGACCAGCATGGCACTGCAGTGGTTGTTGCCGCTGGTATAGAAAATGCTCTTGATATTGCAGGGAAGAAATTGGAAAGCGCTAAAATTATTATGAATGGCGCTGGGGCAGCTGGTACTGCTTGTCTTGAAATGTTAAAGTCTATGGGAGCCAAGAATATAGTACTCTGTGACAAGCAAGGAGTAATATACAAAGGCAGAAAAGATGAGATGAATGAATGGAAAGAAAAATACGCTATTAATACTTCTGAACGTTCCATATCTGATACAATTAAGGGTGCTGATGTATTTATTGGGTTATCTGCAAAAGATGTGTTAAATGAGGAAATGTTAAAGAGCATGGGACAAGATCCAATAATTTTTGCTCTTGCAAACCCTGATCCAGAGGTAAGGCCTGAATTTGCAAAATCTGTTAGGCCAGATGCAATAATTGCAACTGGTAGATCAGATTACAATAATCAAGTTAATAATGTAATGGGATTTCCTTATATATTCAGGGGAACACTTGATGTACATGCAACAACAATAAATACTGAGATGAAGATCGCTGCTGCAAATGCAATAGCAAAACTCGCACATGAGCCAGTGCTAGATGAGATATCTGCAGCCTATGGTGGTCGTAAGATGAGTTATGGGCGTGAGTACATAATACCTACTCCATTTGATCCTAGATTGATTTCTGCAGTATCTCCTGCTGTTGCAAAAGCTGCAATTGATTCAGGTGTTGCAAGAAAAACAATACAAAATTGGGATGGGTATGAGAATCAATTAAAATCTCGCTTTTCTAAAGTTCTCAACATATTAAGTTTGTTATTTCAAAAAGAAAGAAGTTAAGAATTGTTATTTTAAAATTTTTGTTTAAAAAGAAAGAGTGGGTTATCTGCTATAGAAATAATGATGGAAGTAATTATAACACTAATGCCTACAAATCTGATTATTAAAATTATTCATTGAGAGATTTATGTAGTGAGACAAGTGGGTTAACACACTCGCCCTAAGGCGGACACTTTTAGTATGGTTTAGTATGGATTACAAACATAGCTCTCACAGTACGTTTAATTTAAAGTACCATTTAGTGTTCTGTACTAAGTACAG
>JARBCG010000096.1 GCA_028803175.1 Wolbachia sp. | reverse complement strand
TCAAAGAACAAGGAAGTCCTAATAGCTATTCTAATGATTTTAACATCGAGTTTTTAAACTCATAATCTGCTTTACATGCGTTTTTTTAACCACAAGCCTTAGCTAGTTGTATTTGATATTGATGTGATAAGCAGCCTTACTTAAAGGTGTATCTCCTCCATTATTTATTGCATCAAGATTCACCACTGCTTTTATTAAAATATCAACCACTTCTGTATGGCCATTGAGAGCAGCCAACCTACGTGGTGGACCACTCCATGAGGAATTTTTTCTATTCCAAACTGGTAATTTATATCAAAATTAATTTTGATCTACCCCTCATATTCATCATTTAAACCTTCATTATTTTTAATAAAAAATTAATTAAATCACATTTGGTATCTTGAATTGAACGTTTTCAGCAATACCGCCAGGCATAATTGAGACTTTAACATTCATATTTGCTTTTAAATAGTCTATCAATTCGTCAACCGACACATCAGGAGCAGATGCACCTGCAGTGATTCCTATTTTTTCTACGTCTTTCAACCAGCTTTTATCTATGCATGTATAATTATCAATCAAGTACGCTCTTTTCCTTTTGGCAACACATAGATCTAACAACCGATTTGAATTTGAGCTATTTTTACTTCCTATAATCAATACCACATCTGCAATTTCGGCTAATTTTTTCACAGCATTTTGCCTATTTTGTGTTGCATAGCATATACCCTTTAAATCAGGACCTGTAATATTTGGAAATTTTGATTTGAGGGATGCGATGATTTCACGAGTGTCATCGACGCTTAACGTAGTTTGTGTAACATAGGATAAATTATTTGGATCTTTAATCTTTAAATCATATACGTCCTGCACAGTTTGCACTAAAGTTATAGGATTATCTACCCTACCCCTTATCCCCTTGACTTCTTGGTGGTTTTCGTGTCCAATTAGGATTAACTCTTTACCATTATCCTCATATCTTTTTGCCTCCTTGTGTACTTTGCTGACCAAGGGGCATGTTGCATCAATCACCTGGATGTTTCTATTTTTTGCTTCATCTTCTATACTTTTTGATACTCCATGTGCACTGAAGATTAATATTCCACCATCATTACTTTCTATTTCCTCGATACTATTTACAAAAATTACTCCTTTTTTCTTAAAATCCTCTACTATATACTTATTGTGAACAATCTCGTGTAGCACATACACTGTGCACTTGTTTCGATATTTTTCTAAAGTAATAGCTAATATGTCCACAGCTCTTTTCACTCCAGCGCAAAAACCACGTGGTTCAGTTAAGATAACTTCCATCTTTTTTCAAATCAAAGAAATATGTACGCATTACTTAAAATAAGATTCGCTCACTATGTTTCATAGTACCATTATTTATATTTTATATAATAATTATTTTTCGCGTATTTTCTCTAACATTTGATCAGCCTACTATTTCAGAAGATTTTAGAAAGAGTAATAAGACATATAAGCAACCTGACATTTTGGATAGGAATGGAGTGGTAATAGCAACAAATGTTCCCACAACATCATTATATATAAACCAAAGTAGAGTTAAGAATCCGAAATGTATAGCAGAACAACTATGTTCCATCTTGAATGACCTCGAATATGAAAATTTATACAAAGTACTTACTTCAAAAAAGAAATTTGCGTAGGTAAAACGGCATTTAACTCCTAAAGAATTGCTAGCAATAAAAAGCACCGGTGTACCAGGAGTAAACTTTTATGATCCGGATCAGCAGAAAAAGTTAAAAATGGTAAATACGATAAACAGCAAATATATCATCATTTATATGGGTGCTAACTACACTTAATCCAAGGTATATAGTGCTAGTTGCGATTGATGAACCGCAAGGTATGCAAATTTCCACCGGAGGAATAATTGCAGCACCTGTAGTAAAGAGTATTACAAGCAGAGTAGCATCAATATTAAATATTATGCCTGAAATGTAGACCTCATCAGAGTTTCTACACAACCTGCTTTCTTATGGTAATTTTCACGTTAAAATTTGCTTGTGCTCACCAAATACATTTGAGTATCTTGTAGTGCTTATCTTCATTTCTCCTAAAAATTCCTCACTATAAATTGGTTATGAAAGAATTCTAGTATTTTGAATACGAAATTAAAAATAATAAACCAATCCAAACTCTAAGCCATATATACCAAATCTATTAGTAATAGTTGCAGTAGTTGATTCAACACGTGCTCTTTCATCAATATCTTTGTATTCAGGTGCAGGTGTCTTATATTTTTCACCAACTGGTATTTTAACCACTGGTACAATATTTTTAAATTGATTACAGAGAATACCGAAATAGCGCAGACCAGCAAATGCTTGTGTTTGTGTTGTAAGTGGATAATTGATACCCAATTTTGTTTGATAAGCCAAGGCATACCTGGTTTTTCCTAAAAATTTGACCTTAGCTACACCTGTACCAATGCCAACATATGGAGTAAGTTGTGTTTCTTCTATGTTAAAGTCATGATATACATTGATTGTCCCAGCTAAGTTATTAAAACCTTCATTTTTCATCTTAAACGCAGCTTTGAACCTCACCTCAATACCACAATTTTCTTGAAGGTTAACATCAACATTTCCACTCCTCCAAGGTGAATTGCACTTTGCTCCAGCAGATGCAGCTTCGTTGCGACGAAGTTCAACGTACCTTGCTTTATTTTTATTTGAATAATCTTCACCATATAAGTCAGTCTGAGAATATAGGCCTTCGAGTTCAATTCTCATATTCCTTAGTAAATACCCTATTGCAGCGCTACCGGCAAACCCTGGAACGTACCTAGGATTATATCCCTCTTCAATTCTCTCTTCTCTGTTAAAACTAAAAACTCCCCCTGTTATATTGTCACCTGCATCTTCTTTTCCTGATAGAGACCCTATTGCATTAAATAATGCTCCAAAGTAGTTAGTTTTAACGTAAAAATTTTCTAAGTTATTTGTTTCATTATCGTAAGATAAACAACTAAATGAAAAAGTAAGCAAAACCAATACATACGTAAATTTAAATCTCTTACCAGTCATTACAGCCCTCCAGCATAAACCGGACCTTACTACTATGAGAAGAGTGTGTATGTCAAACACTTAGTCTACTTGCTAATAGATCTCTTTAAAATTCTTCACTATAAATTAGTTGTGTAGAATTATAATAAGAATTTTTACACTAAAAAAGAAATATCTGATCTTTATAAGCTTAATAAAGTAATGTATACTACGTCTAATTTGAAAACTACTTATTGCATGCAAAACTTTAAAATATTAGAGGACCTACAGACTAAATCACTAGAAGCTGAAAAAGGAGGTGGTTCAGAAAGAATTAATAAACAACACGAGAAAGGAAAATTAACTGCTAGAGAAAGACTAAGTGTATTGCTAGATGAAAATTCATTTGAGGAATATGATAAATTTGTAAAGCATCACGCAACTGATTTTGGTGTGCAAAATGCTAATTTCTTAGGTGATGGAGTTATTATTGGTCATGGTACTATCTTCGGCAAAAAAGTCTTTGTTTATTCCCAGGACTTCACCGTATTTGGTGGGTCGCTCGGTGTATCCCATGCAAGAAAGATATGTAAAATTATAGACATGGCAATTAATGCTAGAGTTCCAATCATTGGGCTAAATGATTCTGGTGGTGCAAGGATTCAAGAAGGAGTAAATTCCCTTGCCGGTTATGGAGAAATTTTCCAAAAAAATGTGTATGCATCAGGAGTGATACCACAGATTTCTTTAATTATGGGGCCGTGTGCAGGAGGTGCGGTTTATTCTCCAGCATTAACTGACTTTACGTTCATGGTAAAAAATAGTTCATATATGTTTATAACTGGACCTGATGTAGTAAAAAAAGCCACTTACGAAGATGTAAGTCATGAAAGTCTTGGTGGAGCTAAGATTCATACGAGTAAAACAGGAGTAGCGGATTTTGCATTTAATAATGATGTTGAAATGCTACTCACAATACGTGAATTTTTTACTTTTTTGCCAGCAAATAACCAAGAATTACCTCAGTTTACATCAGCAATTGGTGATACCGATGATGAATCTTTAAATACTCTAATCCCTGCCAATCCAAATACTCCTTATGATATGTACGAACTTATTGAAAAAGTTTGTGATAAAAGAAAATTCTTTGAGTTGAAGCCAGATTTTGCTCGTAATATCATAACTGGTTTTGGTAGAATTGTCGGTAATACGGTCGGCATCGTTGCAAATCAGCCTATGCACCTTGCAGGGTGTTTGGATATTGATTCTTCAAGGAAAGCTGCGAGATTTGTAAGATTTTGTGATGCATTTAACATCCCTATTATTACTCTAATTGATGTTCCAGGATTTTTGCCAGGTACAAATCAGGAATACAATAATATAATACAACACGGAACAAAATTGCTTTACGCCTACGCTGAAGCAACCGTTCCAAAGATTGGTTTGATTACAAGAAAAGCTTATGGTGGTGCATACATTGTTATGAATTCGAAACACTTAAAAGGTGATATAAATTATGCTTGGCCAACTGCTGAAATAGCTGTAATGGGACCTGAGAGTGCAGTTGAAATTATATTTCGCCATGAAAAAGATCAGCAAACATTAATTAAAGAATATAAAGAAAAATTCGCTAATCCATTTTTTGCTGCATCGTATGGGTACATTGATAATATAGTAACACCGAGTAAAACAAGGTATCACTTTTATAAAGCGCTAGAGTTATTAAAAAACAAGAAAGTAGAAAGAATATGGAAAAAACATGATAATCTACCTCTATGATCTTGTACTAGTAGACTTGCTACAGGAAAAATCAGTCTTAATTGAAAATTGTTTAGTAACTTCTAGTAAAATGCATTATATTGCTTATATATTAATAAATATAGGGATATATAGGAATATAAATGACTAATTTAAATAAAAATACACACGATATAAGTGATACAGAGTATCAATTTCCTAAACCAGTTCCTAGACTGAAAGGTCGCAAGGTTTTAGCTAATGAAGACGAAAAATCTTATACTGATCTTTTAAACAAATATGCTTTGAATCCATCAGTAATATATCCAGATAATACGGATTCTCTTTCTTATAATTATTTAGATGGCTTGAGTGGCCGCGATTGCTTCGATGATAAAACGCCAGCTATGGATTAATCAACAAAGCAGACAGAGAAGATTCTGGGCTTTTTACTCTTTAAACAATATGAAAGGAGGGTAGATATAATATGTACTAAAAAATTAATTTAATCAAAAACTGTTTCAATAATAGACCGTTTTCTGAGTAAAACCTTCTCATTAAGAGGCATTAACGTATTTGAAAAAGCTCCATTTTCATGTATCTCTTATCTCCAAATAACAGGCCAGTAAGCCTCTTTGTCATAAGTCTCTGTCATAAATTTCTCTTCAAGATTGGCACGGGTTTTCCGTTTTCCACATTGCCTTTTTCAGCGCAACACTTTGAATTTATTCCCTCTCGTTAATGACTATATGCAGCTTAAAACCAAAGAACCAGCCTTTTGCTCTTTTGCCAAGTCCTG
>JARBCG010000095.1 GCA_028803175.1 Wolbachia sp. | reverse complement strand
TTACCTAAAATCTCTGTATGGATCGGAGTTTCCTAAATTGCCTTAGTAGTATAGATTAATCGTTCTAAAACAGAGAGTTTTATGGTACTTTGTTCTACTATTACATTGGTTCTGCGAGAAAGCAAAAATGACCAGAATTTCATACACCGGTGCAATTTTGATCACAGTTTACCACCCAAAAAGGATATCAAGTAAAAAAGTATTCAAAGGACTTGTAGGACTTGGCAAAAGAACAAAAGGCTGGTTCTTTGGTTTTAAGCTGCATATAGTCATTAACGATGGGGGATAAATTCAAAGTGTTATGCTGAAAAAGGCAATGTGGACAACAACAAACCCGTGCCAAGCTTGAAGAGAGACTTATGATAAAGAGGTTTACCGGCCTGTTATCTGAAGATAAAGGATACATGAAAATGGAGCTTTTTTAAGAGCTTCTTGACCGCAATTTAAACTTGTAACTCATATAAAAAATGGAATGAAAAATGCGTTAATACCGCTTAATGAGAAGGTTTTACTCAGAAAACGATCTATTATTGAGACAGTTTTTGATTATTTAAAAGATAAGTTTAAAATTTAATATTCTCATCATAGATCACCAATTAATTTTTTAGTATACATTATATCTACCCTTGTTTCATATTGTTTAAAGGGTAAAAAGCCCAGAATCTCCTCTATCTACTTTATTGGTTAATCCATAGTTGGCGTTCAGAGGATATGATGTGGAAATTTAAAAAAACTGAGGTTGTAGAGATAATAAATAACCTTGCAGAACGACAAATTAGAAACCGTATTATTTACCGTAAAAACAGCTTTTTCACTTGGTCAAAGCGTAGAGAAAAATTTGTAGAGAGAATGTTGTCGATATTCTTAACATTACATCTCAATGGCCAAAATCCCTTTCAAGAATTACAGAGTTTGGTGGCTTAGTCATTTCTCTCATTTACATCATCCGTGAACGGTTACTATTTTATGTTGCATGTTGATGACTATAGAATAATCTACTAAGTGGATATTTCAGAACACAAAGTATTTATCGATATAATAAAACATAGAGATAACGTTGATAAGTAAAAATTCACATTACTACTTACTAGTTTTGTATTATAATAAATTTGATTCATGATATCACAATGGAAGTAAAATTAAACAAAAACTGGATTATAAGAGCAAGAAACTTTTTTTCCTCACTATTTTTTATATTACTAATTGCATTATCAGTACGCAGTTTCCTATTTGAGCCGTTTCATATACCTTCTGGTTCTATGAAAAGCACTCTACTTGAAGGGGACTACATCTTTACCAGCAAGTACGCGTATGGTTATAGCAGACATTCCTTTCCTTTTTCTCCAAGTATTTTTAGTGGTAGAATTTTTTATACCCCACCAAAGCGTGGTGATATCATAGTCTTTAAACCAGTAAAAAATAGTAGTATCAGATTTGTTAAGCGAGTAATAGGAGTGCCAGGAGACAAAGTGCAAATGATAGTGGGAGAGTTGTATATCAATGATGAAAAAATACAACGAAAGCAAGTTGAAAGTTTTCTTGATTACGAGTCAAATAATAACATGCCACGATACATAGAAACACTTCCTGATGGAAAAAAACATGAAATTTTGATAGATAATACTTTCAATAAATTATCGTACAACACTCCAGTTTACCATGTCCCTGATGATCAATTTTTTGTTATGGGGGACAATAGAAATAATTCTTTAGATAGCAGATTTCCTGAGGTTGGTTTTGTGCCAATGGAAAATATAATAGGTCGTGTTGGTATAGTTGGTTTATCCTTTAAACTTGGAAAGGTTGATTGGCTTTCATCCAACTTTAGACTACCTGTTGCTTTGAGATTAGATAGAATATTACATAAAGCTGTGTAAGAAGGTCCTGTAACTCTAATTTGACACTCAAGAACTTTAATACTTAAAAACAAGGAATTTCAAATAAGCCTATATAGAAAAGTTGATTTCTCTTATTAACGTAAGTAGCATTAGAGTTCTAAGTGCTTAAAAGTATGGATAAATTTAAAAACCTTTACATCACAACACCAATATATTATGTAAACGACAAGCCACATATTGGCCACGCATACACTTCCATTTTATGTGATGTAGTGGCAAGATTCATGAAATTAGCTGGAAAAAGCATTAAGTTTACTACAGGCACAGATGAACACGGACAAAAGATCGAAAAAGCAGCTAAAGCAAAAGGAATGCAGCCAAAAGAGTTCTCAGATGAAGCAAGCATTTCTTTTAAGGAATTAACTAAATTCATGAATTTTGAGTATAACGATTTTATTCGCACTACTGAAGAACGTCATGAAAAAGCAGTGATAGCATTGTGGAATAGGTTAGAAGAAAGAGGACAAATATATTTGGATTCTTACTCAGGTTGGTATTCAGTTCGTGATGAAGCATTTTATTCAGAATCAGAGTTAATAGATGGTAAAGCACCAACAGGTGCTGAGGTTGAGTTGGTGAGAGAAGAGAGCTACTTTTTTCGCTTATCAAATTGGCAGGATAAATTACTTGAATTATATGAAAATCAGCCAAATTTTATTTTTCCAGATAGTAGAAAAAATGAAGTTATATCGTTTGTAAAATCAGGGCTCGTTGATCTCTCAATTTCTCGTACTAGTTTTAACTGGGGAATAAAAGTACCGGGTAATGATAAGCATGTAATTTATGTGTGGATAGATGCACTAACTAACTACATCACGTCAGTAAATTTTCCCAATATCGAAGATAAGGAATATAAACAATTTTGGGCTAGCAATAATTGCCACAACGTTCATGTTATTGGTAAAGATATATTGCGCTTTCATGCTGTATATTGGCCTGCAATTCTCCTTGCTGCAGATTTGCCACTGTCAAAGCAAATTGCTGTTCATGGTTGGTGGCTAAATGAAGGAGAAAAAATATCCAAATCCCTTGGAAACGTTATAGATCCAATTGGACTGGCCACAGAATTTGGTGTTGATCAATTACGTTATTTTCTTCTTAGAGAAGCGAGTTTCAGTCAAGACGGAAATTTCAGTAAGCAAAATATGATCAATCGTATAAACTCAGAACTTGCAAACAACATAGGTAATTTAGTCCAAAGAACGATTTCGTTTTTGCATAAGCAATGTGCTGGCATTGTTCCAACAGTTGATAGCAAATTACTTAAAAATGACGAAAAATTGCCAGACTGCAAACTTATACTCAGTAAAATTATGAATCATCTATCTAGATATGAATTTAACCATATTATACTTTTAATTATCAATATTTCTTCTGAAGCTAATGCATATATAGATAAAAGCGCACCTTGGACATTAAGCAAAACTGATAAAGGACACATGAACTTAGTAATTTATAAGTTACTAGAATATATAAGAATAATCGGCATTTTACTGCAACCAGTTGTACCAAAATCAGCAGAGATGATACTGGACCAACTGCAAATTCCAAAAGAGCAACGTGATTTAGAGTCGTTATATAATGCTCACACACATCCTGGTGCAACATTACCTAAACCAACACCGATTTTTTCAAGATTTGAGTAACTTTTGGTAAAAGAAATCATCAGTAAAAGATGATTATTTGTAACCGTTCACGGTATAAGAAAGTAGTTTATAAAAATAGCATAATAAAGGGGAATTAATGATATAGGTGCTGTAAGAGAAAATTATGGTATTAGAATCAGAAAATGCTGATCTAAAAGCAGAGATAGAAAATCTTAGGAAGGAAATAACAGAATTACAATACAAGCTGGGTTTAAATTCAAAAAGTTCATAACTACCGCAGTTGCAAGATGTATATCCAAAAAAACAAAAAAGAAGAGTGGTAAAAAGCCAGGAGGGCAATCTGGGCATAAGGCACATAAGCGGAAGTTAATGGAAGTAGATTAGATAGTGAAGTGTACGATTGATTCGATTTATATATTCGGATGTCAAGTTATTTTGGAAGAAAGTGTTGTGCATCAAAAAGTGGAGCTGCCTTAAATTAAACCAATAGTCACTGAGTATAGACTACAAAAAGGTTACTGTAAGGTATGTAAGAAAAAGATCTCATCTAGTTTGCATGAAGGTATTAGTAAGGATCTTTTGTGACCTAATACCAAAGCAATAATCAGCAGTCTTAATAGATTTTCATTAATTCAAAAATGGAAGTACAACAGATTTTAAGTAGTATATTTAACCTAATTATAAGTCTTGGCTTTGTCTCAAATACGGAACATAGAGTATCGAAAAAGTGTGTATTTGAATACGAGAAAATAAAAGAAGAGCTGCAGAAAGTGAGTATCTACATATAGATGAAACAGGATACAGAAATCAAGGAAAAAGAGGATGGAGCTGGGTAACAACAAATAAATTGACACTTCTAAAAGTAACTGAGTCTTGAGGTAAGAAGGTATTAAAGGAATTGTTGCCTGAATATGATGGTACAGTTGTGAGCAACAGGTACGCTGCATACAATTATTTCAATCGTAAAAACAGGCAAATATGTTGGGCCCATTTGGCAATGGATTTTGAAACGCCAACTATGGATTAACCAACAAAACAGACAGAGGAAATTCTGGGCTTTTTACCATTTAAACAATATGAAACGAGGGTAGATA
>JARBCG010000094.1 GCA_028803175.1 Wolbachia sp. | reverse complement strand
CTTTAGTATAATATACTTTAGTGTTGGACTACTTTAGTATGGTTTAGTATGGATTACAAACATAGCTCTCACAGTACGTTTAATTTAGGGAATGGTATGTACTACAAACTACGTAGATATCATAAGAGGTGATATTACTCCTGACCAGGCGCTATCTAAGTTGGTACAGTTAAGTGGTTGGTACAGTTAAGGGAAAGAGTAGTCACAAGTTATTTCAGGAATTTGAACACTTAAGAAAAAGATATTGGGTGCAGCACCTTTAGCAAGATGATACTTTGCTGTTACAGTTAGCAATGTGAATTCTACAGATTTACAGAAGTATATCAAAGAACAATGAAGTCCTCGTAGCTATTCTAATGATTTTAACATCGAGTTTTAAAACTCATAATCTGTTTTTTTAATCACCAGCTTTAGCTTGGTATATTTGATATTTTTCATCTACAGTATTATGTTCGAAAACCTTGTATTTTTCTAATATTTTTTGTTCTGCATACTTTATACTTTAATTCTTCATTCACTTTTTTGATATCATCGCTACATGCTTTTACCTCGAAAACTCTCCAGTTTGTGTAGTGTTATTTCTAATTGTAAGTTGCCATGTATCCGATAACTGAAATTTTTTCTTAAAACTTACATTTGTGAGGCAAGTATATTCATAGGCAGCTGATATTTAAGAGTTTGAATTACCCACAAAACCCTATAATGGAGAATAGAATGGGCAAACCAATACTCACAAAGTTGCAAATATTTATGGCCTAATAATACCTGTAGTAATTTAGGATCATTATTATCTACTGCTTCTTTCATTTGTCTACCGAATGATTGATCAAAAAAACTCGACTTTTGCCTTCACATCTTTTCATATTAAATTAATAGTCACACTTATTTACCATAATTTATTTAATAGAATGGTGAGAAACTTCTTTTAGGGAAAACGCAGCTTAGAAATTAAACTACAAAATAAACTTAATATCCTATTAATATTCTTTCTACTAATTTTTTTACTGTTGGTATGTATCCATTGTCATAAAATGGATCTTGTTTAAATTTGTAAGAATTATGTCCAGAAAACATGAGTTCTTTTTCGATATCACCATCCTGTATAATATTTTGCAGCGTTTTTTGTATGCAAAAGCTACGTGGATCTGGTTTTCGCCCTGTTGAATGATTATCATGATCCTTCCAATTACTAAATAAGCAGTGACTTAAACACCCCATGCAATTTATTTGATCTTGTCTTATTTCCTCAAGTTTTTCTTGTGTAACAAAAATAACAGTTGAATCTGGAGTTTTCATTACTTCTGTATATCCTGCTTCAGTCCACTTATTTGCTGATTCTTTATCTTGCAAAGTAAGGTAAATTTTTCTGCCCCTTGCGCCAATTGTAAATTCACTGTTAAATTCTCCACTTGTGCTTTCTGAAAACTTTATTTGACGTGAATTTCGCTCATGTAATTCATGTATAAAATTATTTTTTACTGCAGATGAGTAAAATCCTGTTGGGCTAAATCTATTTAAAAATACATCTCCTTCTTCTAAAGTTAATAATTTTTTTTTCCATTCTGCAGAGATAGGGCTTTCCTCTGTTAAAAGTGGACGCGTACCAAACTGAAAAGCTATTGATCCAACTTGCGGATTATCGAACCAATTTTCCCAATCCTTTAAGTGCCACACTCCTCCTGCCATAACAATTGGTGTTTTTGAAAGACCTACTTCATTCATAAAAGATCTAAGGTATACGATCCTTTCAAATGGATCCTGCGGTAATACTGGATCTTCACTGTTACTCAGCCCATTGTGTCCACCGGCAAGCCATGGATCTTCATATACTACTCCACCAAGTAAGGAAGACATTTTTTGGTATGCACGCTTCCATAGTGCTTTAAAAGCACGTACTGATGAAATAATAGGATAGTAATAAACCTGATATTTAGTTGCGATTTCTGCAAGCCTATATGGCATACCAGCACCGCAAGTAATACCATGAATTAAACCTTTTGCTCCTTCTAATATACCATGAAGTACACGCTCTGCTGCGCCCATTTCCCAGAGCACATTCATGTGTATTCTTCCAAGGCCTTTTGATATTTCGTTTGCTATTCTTGCCTGACTAATTCCGGCTCTAATGCTATACTCAATTAATTCATTGTGTTTTTCATTTCTTGTTTTGCCTTTATAAACTAACGGCACTACTTCGCCATTATCATCAATAAGCTTGGCATTTGCGCCAGAAAATGTACCTATGGCTTCTGCTGCGGCAAATGCCCCGCTTGACCTGCCATTACTAACAGCAATACCTTTACCACCTTCTATAATTGGCCACACTTCTCTTCCTGAAATTATTATTTTTTTTATTTTATCTTCCAAAACTTCCTCATTGATCTTCTAATCTATTCTACTTAATTACTAAAAAAATAATAGCTATTTATTTTTTCTCAGTGTTACACTATAGTGGCTTGTACAGTTAACAACATATTTTGCCTTTTTATAGGCTATGCGAAAGGGGTGTAGCCAAAAGAGACTAGAATCTTATTTTCTAAATCTTCCATTATAATTTTTTCGTCTTCTTGTTCATGATCATAACCAAGTAAATGTAGTAACCCATGCACTAACGTATGTGCAGCATGGGCAAGTATTGGTATACAATATTCAAGAGATTCTCTTTCTATAGTGTCTATTGAAATTGCTATATCCCCTAAGTCGCATTCATTGGATAATTGTTCGCAAGGAAATGATAATACGTTAGTTGGCTTGTCTTTTTTTCTGAATTTTAAATTAAGTTGATGTAATAAATTATCATTGGCCAGAGCTAATGACATACTTGGTTTATAATGACCTATTTTTAATTCTTTGAGAGAAGCATTGATAATATTTAATACAAAATCTTCCGGATCTCCAATAATGTTGTACCATTTATTATCAATAATATTTACTTCTATCACAAGAACAGTTTATGTGAGTTATATAGCGCATTAGGTCTCAGCGTCAATAGAGTTCTTGCATAACCTTCTTTCTGATGGTAATTTTCGCGTTAAAATTTTCTTATGCTCCTCAAATACTCTAAGTATTCTGTTGTGCTCATCTTCATTTCTTCTAAAAATTCCTCACCATAAATAGGTTTTGAAAGAACTCTAATATTGAGGCTTAAGAAATTACTTTGCATATTTAATTATTTTCATCATAGTAATAACAGAAGTATTTCTAGAGCTCAAAATCTATCTCAATCTAAAGGCTTTTCTATTAAGTCACTAAATTTTCATTAAAAAGTGTAGCGTACCTTACAAGTGTGTATACATGTGTTTAATTTCTGTCGTATGTGTGTTACATTTGCGACTGTACGGACATCTACTTTAATGATAAGACGAATATAAGATATCAATCGTCTACGGTAAAAAATTTAAAAAAATCTATTAAATGGAGGGTTATCATGTATACAATAGTTTTATCATCAGTTTTTGGTCAATTTGGCAGTGTTTTAGGTCCAGTTGGTCAAGTTATTGGATCGGAGCTTGGCGAGCTTCTTATTGTATTGTTTAAAAAACTCATGTAAAGCAGATTATGAGTTTAAAAACTTGATGTTAAAATCATTAGAATAGCTCTGAGTACTTCCTTGTTCTTCGATATACTTCTATACATCTGTAGAATTCACATTGCCAACTGTAACAGCATAGAGATTAGCATATGGTCAGGAGTAATATTACCGCTTATGATATCTACGTAGTTTGTAGTACATACTTTCCTAAAGTAAACGTACTGTGAGAGCTATGTTTGTAATCCATACTAAACCATACTAAAGTAGTCCAACACTAAAGTATATTATACTAAAGTGTTTGCCTTAAAGCTAGGGTATTAACCCTCCTGCCCACTACATAAATTTATTTACATAATATATAATATTTTAAGATATAAATCAATTATTATCTAGTAGAAATAAAAATGGACCATACGATACAAGAATTCATAATAGAATATTAAGTAAAATCATTGTATTAATTTAGAGTAAAAAACTATTAGGGGCTTTAATCGTGAAAAAACGTATAATTATTTTTGGTGGAACAGGGTTTATAGGAAGAAATATAGTAAGATGCTTAGCAGCAGATGGGTATTTAATAAGGATATTTACTCGTAATCAAGAAAAAACTGTCTCTCTTAAATTGTGTGGCAATTTAGGGCAAATATTAGTATTTAAGGGTGATTTTTTTGACGAAGTATCACTGCTGAAAAGTATGACAGAGTGTGATGTAGTCATAAACTTGATAGGGATATTATATGAAACAAAAAAATCTAGTTTTCATACTGCTCATGTTAAAATAGCAGAAAGAATAGCGAAGGCTGCAAAAATGAAAAATGTGCCTATGATGATACATTTTTCTGCCATGGGAATAGAAAATAGTAAATTATCAAAATATGCTCAAAGTAAAATTGAAGGTGAAAAAGCTGTAACTTCTGTATTTCCAGAAGCAATAATAATTAAACCAAGTCTTGTGTTTGGTAAAGAAGACAACTTCTTTAATAAATTTGCAAGGTTAGCAACTATCCTTCCTTTCTTGCTATTAATTGGCAATGGCGCAACTAAATTTCAACCAATATGTGTAACTGACCTAGCTGAACTAGTGTATCGTATTATTAGCCTTAATAAGCAAGATAAGAAGATTTATAATGTGGGTGGTCCAAAAGTTTATTCTTTCAAAAGCTTACTAAAATTTATTCTCAATATCACTAACAGGAAATGTCTACTGGTCAATATATCTTTCCCAGTAGCAAAATTGATAGCTTTTTTCTTAGAAAGCAAAATTATTTCTATGCTGTTAAAACCTATAACAGGAAACACCAGTCCTATGCTTACTCGGGATCAGGTAATGATGATGATGAATAGTCATATTGAGAAGTCGACTGACCTTGAAACAATAAAAATTAGGCCACTATCAATAGAAAATATGGTGCCAGAATATTTGAAGATTTATAGAAAGTATTAATTGGATTATCCAGTAGATGGTCTATTGTAAGAGTGTGCCCGGTAGGATTTGAACCTACGACCAATAGCTTAGAAGGCTATTGCTCTATCCAGCTGAGCTACGGGCACACAACATATACAAGATGCTTCTTAATACTCACAAAGTCAAGATATTTCATGTGAATACAGTATTTATATAGATCTTTTACAAAACCTTTACATTGATGACAGAGCCTCAAAAATAAGTTACTTTTTTATTTTAGTCAGAAAATAATTCATGGGTATTAAAATTGCACCTTCTATACTTTCAGCTGATTTTGCAAAATTAGGAGAAGAAATAAAAAGGATCAATGACCTCAGTGTAGATTACATACATATAGACGTAATGGACGGAAATTTCGTTCCTAGCATTACTATAGGACCGAACGTTATTTCTGCAATACGTAAATATACCAAGCTTCCTTTTGATGTGCACTTAATGATTAATTCTCCTGGACATCATATTGAAAGTTTTGTAAATGCAGGTGCTGATATCATCACTATACATGCAGAAGCAGAGATACACCTTGAAAGACTAATAAAGAAAATCAAGTCATATAAAAATATAAACGATGCAAAAAAAATGGTTAAGGTTGGAGTTTCAATTGTTCCTTCAACTCATCCAGGTGTGCTAGAGTATATAATACATGAACTGGATATTGTACTGATTATGACAGTCAATCCTGGTTTTGGTGGACAGGAGTTTATCCGTTCGCAATTGGATAAGATATCTATCGTAAAAAAAATGATACAGGAGAACAACCTTAAAACACAAATTTCAGTGGACGGTGGAGTAAGTCTTTCTAACACAGCTGAAATTATAAAAACAGGTGCAGACATTTTAGTTGTAGGATCAGCAATATTTAAAGCTGAAGATATGAAGAAAGCTGTGAATGATCTTAAAAACCTACCTATTTAACTATTTAAGATCTTTATTTCTCCTTAATAAAATGTAAAAAGCCCCTTTGCCACCATGCTCTTTTGTTGCTTGTTGGTGGTATAAAATCATGCGCTGAATTTTTACGTCATTTAACCATTTAGATAAGTTACTTTTTATTGTTCCTGTTTTATTTGTAGCATTACCGTATCCTGTAATCACCAATACACATCTATTACCTATATGGTAGTTTCTGAAAACAAAGTCTATAAGTTTATAGTAAGCATCTTCTGCACTATAACCATGCAAATCTAGTCTATCACTGATGAAATATTTTCCTCTATCAATTTTTGATTTTGTATTATAGTCAAGGCAAGATGATAGGTTTGTATTAAGTGAGTTCTCCTTTAAAGTAAAAGGATAATCGTACCTTTCATTCTCCTTAGATCGTAACCATATTTTATGGTCAACACTTAAAATAATCTTGCCACGTTTTATGGGCTTAACATTTTTTTTCCAATCTAATTCACCATCCGACATAAACACATTAATTGAAGCATATAATTTTACAGCAATATTGAAATATAGTGAAATATTGTGTATTTCGGCTTTGAATAAAACATAATATTAGTTCAATAACATGATGAAATTGTCAAAAGCTACCAAGAATTTTTGGCTATACGGGAAGCATACCTGTATATCAGCATTAAAAAATAAAAATAGGCGGTGTATAGAGCTGTTAGTAACAAAAAATTCATACAAAGAATGTGAAAAAGAAATTAAAAAGTGTATAAAAGATAGAGATATTAAAGCTAAGATAGTAGAAAATAAAATATTTAATGATATTTTACCTAAAGATGCTAATCATCAAGGGATTTCCTTAAAAGTTGCTCCTATTTCTAATAATTTAAGCATTGAAGAGATAGCCGGAAGATCAACTAATAGTTCTACTATTGTAATCCTAGATCAAGTTACTGACACACATAATATAGGGTCAATTTTAAGAACATCGGCTTGCTTTGATGTGGATGCATTAATTCTGCCTAGTAATCACTCACCAAATGAAAATGCATCTATTGCAAAAGCAGCAAGTGGTGCATTGGACGTTGTTCCATTAATACATGTTATAAATATAGTAAATACTGTGAAGTATTTGAAAAAAGTTGGGTATTGGTGTTACGGATTTGATTGTAATGCTGTAGAAGATATACATGAAGTAGAGAGTTTTGATCAAAAAAGGGTGGTGATATTTGGCTCTGAAGAAAAAGGTATGCGAAGATTAGTCAAAGAAAATTGTGATCATCTTTTAAAAATACCAATGTTGAACACAATTAATAGCTTAAACGTTTCAAATGCAGCAGCAATAGGACTATATTTTATTTATATTAAAACAAATGCTAGCGAATAGTTATTTATAATAAAAACACTTGATAAAAATGCAGTTTCGCATTATAGTATATAGTACTAAGCAATAAAAGGAGTTGTACTTATGTCTTTTATAAGAGATGAACAAGGTATCCGTTCTCAGGGTATTTACTATAGTGCTGGGTTAAGAAGCTACTTAACTAAAGTATATAATTACATGGCTTTAGCTTTAGGTATAACAGGACTTGTTGCATTCTTAACGGTGTTTTCTGGCCTTTTTGAGGCAATATATTCTAATCCTATATTGTCACTCGTAGTGACGCTATCCCCAATTGCGTTGGTGTTTTATATGTCTTATAGACTTCCACGTCTTAGTGCTCAGTCTACAATTGCCGTGTTTTTTACGTTTTCAGCGCTAATGGGACTCTCCTTATCTTATGTTTTTAAGATTTGTAGTGGAGAAGATATGACAAGGGCTTTTTTCATTACATCAATTATGTTTGGTTCTATGGCCTTATATGGTAATAATGCAAAAAGAGATCTGACAAGTATAGGTTCTTTTTTAATTATGGGAGTTTGGGGATTAATTATTGCATCTATAGTAAATTTATTCCTTAGAAGCAGCCCTCTCTATTTTGCAGTGTCATTCATGTCAGTTGTAGTGTTTACCTTGATGACGGCATATGATGCTCAAAGAATCAAAGATATTTATTATAGGTATAACGATGGTTCAGAGGTTGCAACCACAAAATTGGCTATACTTGGTGCAACTAATCTTTACTTTGATTTTATTAATATATTTCTCAATTTGCTCAGGTTGCTCAATTTATTTAATAATAGAGATTAGATGCTCTTCTTTTTAAAGAAAGGTGGTAAAAGTTCTATAGTTTTTTTCTTAGTATCTTTAGTAATATCGATGCTGTGTCTTGCATATGCATCGGTACCACTATATAGTATTTTTTGTAAAGCTACCGGGTATGGTGGCACAACAAAAAAAGTAGCTAATCCAACAATAAATGCAGCTAATCAAAAAATCAGAGTTCATTTCAATGCTGACATAATGTCTGATTTGCCTTGGGAATTTTGTCCAGAAACCAATTATATTGACGTAAATATAGGAGAGCAGAGTTTAGCTTTTTATTATGTAAAAAGTCTATCAGATCAGCCTTCATTTGGAATGGCAGTATACAATGTGACACCTTTTAAATCAGGCAAATACTTCAATAAAATAGCATGTTTTTGCTTTAATGAACAAATGTTATTGCCAAAACAAAAAGCAGCTATGCCAGTATCATTCTTCATAGATCCGGAAATAATGCTTGATAGTAACACTAAAGATTTAAGCGAAATAACATTATCATATACTTTTTTTAAGCTTAAATAATTAGACTGCTTAGAACGCCAATTATGGATTAGCCAACAAAGCAGATAGAGAGATTCTGGGCTTTTTACCCTTTAAACAATATGAAACTAGGGTAGATTGTGTACTAAAAAATTAATTTGTTATCTATGACGAGAATGTTAAATTTTAAACTTATTTTTTAAATAATCAAAAACTGTCTCAATAATAGATCGTTTTCTGAGTAAAACCT
>JARBCG010000093.1 GCA_028803175.1 Wolbachia sp. | reverse complement strand
TATTATTGAGACAGTTTTTGATTATTTAAAAAATAAGTTTAAAATTTAATATTCTCGTTATAGATCACCAATCATATTGTTTAAAGGGTAAAAAGCCCAGAATCTCCTCTGTCTGCTTTGTTGGTTAATCTATAGTTGGCGTATAAAGAATATCTAAAATACATTCATCCCTTTGTTTATCTGGAACTACTTGATACACAAATTTAAAACAATCTAGATAACGATGAATTGCTGGTTGTAAAGCTACAATAAATTGTTCATTTATACCTGATTGAGCAATAAGATTTTCTTCAGCTTCCTGTAATAAATAATTTAGTTCTTCGTTTTTAGTCAAAGATCTGTCCATAAATCTTAATAATAAACCTCATCATAAGCGTATATTATTTTAAGATAAATGTTAATTTTTAACTTATATGCACATTAATAAAGAAAAGCAGCTTCTAAGGATTTTTACCCAACTTTACCTTATCCAGCAATCCATTAATAAAACCAATCTCACTTGGTTTATCAAGTAGTTCAGATGCAATATTAGTATATTCATTGATAACGACTGGAACTGGCGTATCACAATTAACTAACTCGCATACTGCAACACGCAAAATAGATAAACTTACAAGATTTAATCTTGAGAGAGACCAGCTTGGATGTAAGTAAGATTCTATTATTCTATCGTATTCTTCACTATTATCAATGACTTTACTTGACAACTCATTTAAGAACTGATGGTCAAATTTATTACATTCGAATACATCCATTAACTTATTTATATAATTACTTAACTCAAAAGGATTTTTGCTGTAATCTACGAAAATATTTGAATAAGCAACTTGTATAGCAAAAAATCTTGCTGTGCTTCTTTTCGTTCGCCACTTTCTATCTACATGTTTTCCCTCCATTATTCCTTTGTTAATTTATTATATAAGTTTATCATATGCAAAACTGTTGATGCTGCATGTCCACCAACGTCCTTTTTATTTTTACTTGCTCTGACTAGAGCTTTATCTATGCTATCAGCTGTAATCACACCCATTCCAAGTGGCACTGTATAGCGCATAACAACTTCGTTTAAACCTTCAATTACTCCTTTGCAGACATATCGATAATGGTCAGTTTCACCACGAATTACGCATCCAAGAGCTAAATAACCATCATAATGAACATATTCGCTCTTCACTGCAAAAAAAATTGCAGATGGTATCTCAAATGTACCAGGAACTTCTATCTTATCATAACTAGCACCGCTTCCTTTTAATCTATCAATTGCACCTTCAAGCAAAAGACTTGCTACTTCAGTATAATAAGCTGAACTAACTATTAGTATTTTCGACATTTACTCCCTCTCTTTTTATTAAAAATAGTTTTATTAATGATTGTTGAATCAAGGTTATGATATTACTGAATATCCAATATAATACCAAGCCAGCAGGAAAGGAAGAAAAGATAAAAATAGAAATATAAGGTAAAAATTTCATAACATTGACTTGAATATCATCTTTTTTGACTTGATCTTTTTCACTTAACTTTTGTTGAATTATCATCGTAATTCCAAAGACCATAGATAAAATACCTATGGAAATAGGAAAATTATAGTCAAATAGCCCAAATAATGTAAAAATATTTGTTGGATCAGGAGCTGAAAGATCTTTAATCCACAAGTAAAAAGGAGCATGCCTCATTTCTATAGTCACAAATAACACTTTATATAAAGCAAAAAACACAGGTACCTGTATTAACATAGGAAAAATACTGGATATTGGATTCACATTATTTCTTCTAAATAACGCTATTGTTTCTTTATGCTGCTTTAAAGAATCATTTTTATATAATTCTTTTATACGAGTTAATTCGGGTTGTAATCTTTTCACCTTGAACATTGAAATATGTGACCTATTAGATAAAGGAAGCATCAAAAGCTTGATTACTAATGTCAGCAATAATATTGCCAAGCCAAAATTCTTTAAAACGAGGTTAAAGTATTCAAGTAATAAAAACACTGGCTTTGTGATAAAATAAAGAACGCCAAAGTCCACAGCTTTATCGAATAATGGTATATTCAAGTGATCTTTATAAGAATCCAATAATCGTAATTTCTTTGCTCCAGCAAAAAAGTGATTAACATTAGAAGCACTTGCACCAGGCAATATACTTTTATAAGGCTTAACAAAATCTACTTGAAATTTATCAATATTATTAACATTTGTATGTTTAATATTTACGTTTATTTTATCAGATTTCTCAGGTATTATAGCTGTAAACCAGTATTTATCAGCAAAACCAAACCAATTTTTTTCGCTTGCACTTGCCTTTATTAAATGTTTCTTGGATATATCCTTATATGTCCATTCCTCCAATTTGTTATCAAATGCACCTATTACACCTTCATGTGATATCCAGTAAGATTCATTAATATTATCACGCTTACGATTAATTCGACCATAAGGAATGAGAACCACATCATCCTTTGTATTGTTTTCAACAATCTGCTCAATTTTAAACATGTAGTTATCATCCAGGCTAACCTTTATCTTAAATAAAATGCCATTCTTATTATCCCAAAATAAATTGATCTCTCTTTGACTATTTAATTCAGTCTTATCTGCTTTCCATATCGTTGTAGAATCTGGCACTTTAATTTTGCCGCTTGGATCAAGCCACCCAAATTCTGCAAAATATACATCTTGTGACTCTTTAGGCGATAGTAATACTACTTGTGAAGAGGAAGGATCTGTTTTTAAGTTGTAATTAGTTAGAACTAGATCATCAAACCTTGCACCTTTTAAAGAAATTGATCCTTTTAGCATATTATTGATTAAACTAACTCTTTGTCCTCGAGTAGAATTAATAATTTCGGAACGATCTTGGTGCATTATAGGAATAAGGTCGTTAAAAGATTCAATATGTTTAATACTTTCAACTAATGGTTGACTTGAATTTTCGTTAAGAAAATTATCGTAAATAATACGCCAAGATACCATGATTAACATGGAAAGAATAGCTGCCAAAATTAGATTTTTTACCTCTAACATAAATTTGAGCTGAATATTTCTTTGAATTGTATATTAAACATTGTGCTAAAACAATAAAATTTACTTATTTTTAATAATAACTTTTAACTCCAATCTTTAAAATCTATTTTAATAGCTTCAAATTCTAACAATATGAGTGCAGTAAAAAATCTAGCTATTTGGTTGTTAATAATAATTGCTACTGCGGTGTTTTTTGATTCGCAAGGAAACAAGTTAGCTGATATATTCCTTAACACTTTCCTACCATCTAAAGGAAAAGTCAAAGGTAGCGGAAGTATTGAATTCACAAAATCACACAATGGACGCTTTTATATTCAGGCTAAAGTTAATGATCGTAATATAACGTTTTTGCTTGATACTGGCGCAACCGATATTATTTTATCACAAAAAGATGCAATGTATCTAGGCATTAACTTTAAAAATCTTCAGAATTTTAAAGTATATGAAACTGCAAAAGGTCAAATAAGAGCAAGTATAATTAAAATCCCTCAGGTCAAAATAGGGAATTTTTTAATTAATAATGTACAAGCTAGTGTAAAGGATCACCCTATGTCTTATTCTCTACTGGAAATGAGTTTTCTAAGGTATTTTTATTTTACTATAAAAGATGATAAGTTAATATTATATCGTAGTTAGAAACTATTTATGATATGTTGAATTTGTTATCTTCATTTTCAAGATACTAGGTTATACACCAAATATGCAATCAGCTTCTTAATGTAAGTGCATGTAATTATTTGAAAATAAATTATACTTATTTATCATTGATAGCGGCTCATCTGTATCCACAACTTTACCATCTGCTATTACATTAAGCTCTGCAAATGGAGGTCTTACTATTTCATAAAAGTCCATCTTCTCTAGATCTTCAATATTCTTTTTGAAAACAAGTTCTACTGTTATCGGGAAACCATCAGTAATTTCTTCACTTCCAGCTTCTTCATAATGATCACTATACCTCATACCGTTAGGATTATCTTTTACAAACTATCTAAGCTTTGCTAGATACTCTTTATCCTCTATTTTGTTATAATTAAAGAAAATTTCTGTGTGGACCTCGCTAACTAGCATTCCTCCAACCCTATCAAGCAGATCAAGTACACCATAATTGTTTGTGATAGCGTTGTTGGCAATATCTCCTTACTTTATTTCCAAAGTTAAAGACATTTTTACTGTGCCGTTACCAGCAACCTCTTCCATATAAGAACAGATTTCTTCACCATTTTTCCAAATTTCGCACATATATTTACCTTTTTTTAATTAATAAATTAATTATATTATGCCAGTAAATATATATTAAGTCAGCACTTGATATTATCTTAAAGTTTTTATTGTATATAGAAGATAAATTATTACAATAAAAGGTAGAATTTGCTAATAGCAACTTAAAAATGAAGGTTTTTTAAAATTGAAAAAGGCTCAAATTATGCAAGATGATACTAAAGAAGATAAAGGTATATTAGGTTGGATAGAGTATAGGTTACCTATATTTTCTTTTCTAAAACATACTGCTTCTTACCAAGTTCCAAAAAACTTGAATTATGCTTGGAATTTTGGTTCTTTGGCTGGCATAGCATTGATTTTACAAATAATCACAGGCATATTTCTCGCTATGCACTACACCCCACATGTTGATCACGCATTCAATAGCGTAGAACGCATAATGCGCGATGTAAATTATGGATGGTTGATACGCTATACTCACGCTGTTGGAGCATCACTTTTCTTTATGGTGGTTTACCTTCACATAATGCGTGGATTATATTATGGGTCTTATAAGAGACCACGAGAAATGGTCTGGTTCGTTGGAATATTCATATTTTTTGCAATGATGGCAACTGCCTTTATGGGGTATGTTCTTCCTTGGGGACAAATGAGTTTTTGGGGTGCAACAGTTATCACTAATTTATTTTCGGCTATACCCATTGTAGGGAATAAGATAGTTATATGGCTATGGGGTGGCTTTTCTGTTGATAATCCAACACTGAATCGCTTTTTTGCTCTGCATTATTTACTGCCTTTCATTATTGTAGCTCTCACTATGCTACACGTTATTGCATTACACAGGTTTGGCTCTGGCAATCCAAGTGGAGTAGAAGTTAAATCAAGTAAGGACACTATTTCTCTTTACCCTTATTATATTATCAAAGATTGTATAACTTTTGGTTTATTTTTTGCAATTTTATTTGCCTTTGTTTTTTATGCTCCCAATTACCTTGGACACCCAGATAATTATATAGAAGCTGATTCCATGGTAACCCCAACACATATAGTGCCAGAGTGGTATTTTTTACCTTTTTATGCAATGTTACGTTCAATTCCAGATAAGCTAACTGGTGTAGTTACTATGTTTGCCTCTGTATTAGTTTGGTTTCTTTTACCTTGGCTTGATAAATCAAAGGTAAAAAGTGGTGCTTATCGTCCAGTTTTTAAGAAATTTTTCTTGTTTTTTGCCATAAACTTTTTTCTTCTTGGCTGGCTTGGTGGACAAGAAATTAAGCAACCTTATATTACTATGAGTAGATTATCTACCCTCTATTACTTTGCATACTTTGTGATCATTTTACCACTTCTTAGCAAATATGAAAAACCAGAAGAACCACCAAAAACTTTAAGTGATTCTGTACCGGATATGGAGTAATATTAATAATGAATATATTAACTATACTTTGCATATTATTTTTGTCTAATTTTACATCTGCTGAAGAATTTAAACCATCACCAAACAAAAGAATAGATTGGAAATTTGACGGAATAACTGGATCTTTCGATAGAGAATCAATTCAACGTGGCTATAAGGTATATAGGGAAATTTGTGCTGCTTGTCACTCGATGAATAGAGTAGCGTTTCGTAATTTACAAAATATAGGTTTTTCCGAAGAAGAAGTGAAACAGATTGCAGCTTCTTATCAAGTCAAAGATGGTCCAAATGATTTAGGTGAAATGTTCGATAGACCTGGAATACCTTCCGATCATTTTATTGCTCCCTTTGATGTAAAAGAAGCAGCAGCTGCAGCAAACAATGGTGCAGTTCCGCCTGATCTATCATTAATTACCAAGGCAAGACACGATGGTGCAAACTATGTTTATTCATTGCTCACAGGTTACAAAGGCGATGAGCAGGATGAAAGTGGTTTATATATAAATCCATATTTTCCAACAGGTAAATTGGCTATGGCGCCGCCACTATCTGAAGGATTAGTACAATATGATTGTGATAGGCAAGCTACAGTTGAAAATATGGCTTATGATGTAGTAAGTTTTTTGCAGTGGACTTCGGAACCAGAACTAGAACAGAGGCATAAGCTTGGGTTAAAAGTAGTCGCATATTTTATAATCTTAACGGTGTTTTTTATATTAACTAACAATAAAGTATGGAGAAAACTCTATAGAAGGAAAAAGTGAGGCTATGCTAACCGGTGGTTTGTAATTTTTTTATGTATACTTTTAGCTGTTGTTATTATGTTCATTTGGGTTTGTAGTATATCCTCATCTGAAGAACCTAATTTTTTTGAAACACGCCAAGTTTTGAAAAATTGTAAATTTAATTTTCACAAATGTACTGTCTTTTTACAATTCTATCTCCACTCTTCTTTTCTTTTTTTATCTTAGTAGATAGTCTATTACACGTTTTTTTAAACGCTTTGCTACACTTAAATTTAATACAATACAACCAATGGTAATAACACTAATAACAGATATAGATGTAGTAAGTGTTACTTGTACTTGAAAAAAAGCCAAAAACCATCATGAAAGATAGTGCAATTGCTGCAGCGGTAGTAACTAAATTACGTGTTTATTTAGTTTGACTGATTGCATGCCACGCATCTTTAACAGTTCTTCCTATGTTTTAGCCCGTTTTTCAGCAATATTTCTTGCTGACGTTGTCAGAAGTTCTACCCTTATTTGTCCTACTCTTTGTTCAAATTAACCAGTAATTTGTGAAATTTTTGCTATTACATAAGCTTTTAGATCTTGTGAAGCTGATTTTGATGATTTTAATGACCTTGCCAAATCGTTTAGAAAGCCGTGATACAATTTTATATTACAATTCGCAGTAAATTTACTCGGTAATTTTAAGCACTCTGGATTTGCTCCATTTTTTAGCAATTTTTTATAAAATACAACAGTATTATCTTTTAAAGTTAACATATTGTGCTGTTCTTTTGTTAATTTCAATATTATAGCTCTTTGAATAGGTATTGCAGAATAACAAGTTTTAGTACTAGCCGATACTCTAAATTTGTTTTTGATATCTTATTTTCTTTTACTAAATGTAACATTCTATCTAAAACAATACATTTTTTTCTTCCTGTAAATGGAGCAATATAATGTAAAACATTATTACCCTTCGAATCACAGAGTACTATGTTCATTTTTTGTAACCGCTCACAGTCAAGAGAAAAAGTATTTTTTTCAATAAAACACCCTTTTTTTCATTATATTCTTTTCTTACATTTCGATTGTGCTGAGAGACCAGCGTATTCATTTGTGATCTTGTTCTTACATTTAGTCTGTTTTCATTCACATTAGTAAATGCATTATGACAACATATAATAGTAAATAGATTATGAAAGTACGAAAATAAACTTATTACAACTCATTGTAAAAATAGTATAACATCTAATATATCGACAAGGAGTATAAAACTCGTGGAATTTCAGATTACTACACTTTTTCAACTTGCTGTAGACCAACCACAAGTAATTGATAGCTTAGTTGTAGAGCTAAACAGCAATAAAAAAGATCGAGTTTTACTTGGAGTCACCAGTTCTGAAAAACTTTCACTATGGCAAATGTTATAGCAAGAAAAAACAGGCCTGCATTAATTGTGGTACATAATGAAACATTAGCAACGCCAACTATGGATTAGAAGAAAGCAAAAAAGCCAGGAGAATAGGATAAACTCCAATATTGTGAAAAAAAGCTAAGGAGGTACACAAGATGGAAAGAATAGCATAGAATTATTTTGCTTTGTAGATGGTTTTACAAAATAGTAGATAAAAAATATGCAGACAAACTACTACCTAACAGCAAAAAACTTACCAGAATACCAGAAATTACTCATTGGACTTTCAGGACTTGGCAAAAGAGCAAAAAGTGTTATGCTGAAAAAGGCTATGTGGACGATAGAAAACCCGTGCCAAGCTTGAATAGAGACGTATGACAGAGACTTATGACAAAGAGGCTTACTTGCCTGTTACTTGGAGCTTTTTCAAGAGCTTCTTGACAGCAATTTGAAATTTGTAACTCATATAAAAAATGGAATGAAAAATGCGTTAATGCCGTTTAATGAG
>JARBCG010000092.1 GCA_028803175.1 Wolbachia sp. | reverse complement strand
ATACTAAAGTAGTCCAACACTAAAGTATATTATACTAAAGTGTTCGCCTTAAGGTGAGGGTGTTAACTACCAACCTCACTACATAAAAATATTCTTAATAAATTATGGAAAATAATTTACTATGCGGTGCAAAGTGTAATTGGGAAAAAGTAGGCCAAAGGTACTGGTTTTATGGCTACGCTAAAATTAATATAGGTAGGTGATCCGCGCGATAGATGTATGGGACTAGTGCGATTCGAACGCACGGCCTCCGGATTAGGAATCCAGCGCTCTATCCTACTGAGCTATAGTCCCATATTTTTTGGTCATTTATAAAAGTAGCAAATATATAATAAATTTTCTACTTTTCATTAATTGTGTATCCCAAAAATCTTTTTGATTTCTTGTTTGTGTAATATCTTCCATGTTTTGTTCTTTAGTTTAAAACAGTATTGTTTAATTACTATATATAATAACTATATCAAGAGGTCTGTTCTTGACATAACATGGTATTGTAATTGATACTTAAATAGATTTACTTAAATTTATTGTTAACGTTTAGGATTTAATATGTTCATTTCTGAAGTGTTTGCAGCAGATACAACCAATGGAGTATCGGGTATTGGTTCGTCTTTAGCTAGTTTTTTCCCATTAATTTTAATATTCTTAGTATTTTATTTTCTTATCATTCGACCACAACATAAAAAACTGAAAGAGCAAAGAAGGATTATAGATCTAATAAAACGTGGTGATATGGTAATTACTTCTGGTGGTATAATAGGTGAGGTGAGCAAAATTGATGAAGCAAATGTACAATTCATAATTGAAATTGCACCAAAAGTTGAAATCAAAGTTTTAAAATCTGCTATATCTGAAGTTTTAAATAAAAATGCAAACCAATCCCAAAAAGTAGTAAACAGTCCAGCTGAAAAAAGTAAAGTTGAAAAAGATAATAAAAAAAACAAGGATAAACAAGTTAGTGGTGCAAAAGAAAAAGACGACAAAAGCAAAAATGTTTCATAGTTTTTAAAGAAAGTCTGTTTGGCGGTTTATTTTGTGTGCGGAATATTTGGTGTAGTAAGTAATGGTGATTCAGTAATACAAACCTTATTAACTGGGTTGCAAAAATTAGAATATAGAGGTTATGATTCTGCTGGTATAGCGATCATAAATAAAGAAGGTAAAATAGAAGTCAAAAAATCGGAAGGTAGAGTTGAAAAACTCTGTAAAATCGTAAGTGATAGTCAAATATCCAGTAGTACAGTTGGTATAGCTCATACTCGTTGGGCTACACATGGAATTCCCAGCCTTAAAAATGCCCATCCAATTCATACAAATAAGGTTGTTGTTGCTCATAATGGAATAATTGAGAATTATAACTTACTAAAACAAGATCTAGAAGAAAAAGGAGTATCTTTTCATACCGATACTGATACAGAAGTTATACCAAATATGTTAACTTTGTATCTTAATGAAGGATTATCGCCAGTTGATTCTCTATTCAGATGTTTAAGCAATTTACATGGTTCATTTGCTTTAGTTTTATTGTTTGCAGAATATCCAGACACTTTATTTGTTACAAAGAGAAGTTTGCCTTTAGCAATAGGCTATAACTGTGGTGCAGTGTTTGCTGCGTCTGATTCTAATACTTTGAGCTCATTTGTGGAAAGAATATCACATTTGGAAGATAATGATATTGCAGTTATAAGATTTGATCAGGTTGACATATATAATAATGGCACACAGGTTAAGCGTAATATAGAAAGTAATAGTTTAAATAGTTTTTTAATGAGTAAAAACGGTTACCCTAGTTTCATGCTAAAAGAAATTTTTGATCAACCATGTGCTTTGAATAACACGATAAATCAATTTTATAAAAAATATAAAGCTATCCTATTTGCAGATGAAGAGCTATTTTCTAAACTTTCCAATATTACTATAGTTGGATGTGGATCATCTTATTTTGCTGGACTTATAGCAAAATATTGGCTGGAAAGTATAGCCCAAGTTCGGGTCCATTTAGAAATTTCATCGGAATTTAGATATAGTAATGTTAAATTGGAAAAGGGTAGTGTTGGGTTATTTATTTCACAATCTGGTGAAACTGCAGATACAATAGAAGCATTACGTTATGCGAAATCACAAAAGCAAACTATTATCAGTATCACTAACACATCTAGCAGTAGCATAGAAAAAATATCAGATACTGTGTTACATACTCTAGCTGGACCGGAAATCGGTGTTGCTTCAACAAAAACATTCTCGTGTCAGCTCGCTACTTTAGCATGTTTTGTAGTAGAGCTTGCAAAAATTAAAGGTACGCTAGACGAAAACAATGTAAACCGATTAAGTAATGCAATAAACTCTATCTCTGAATATTATGTTTTGAACATCAAGAGAATACAATACATAGCAAGTAGTATTTTGGAATATAATAACGTTATTTTAATTGGTAGAGGAAGCTCATATGGAGTTGCGATGGAAGGTGCTCTAAAAATAAAGGAGCTTTCATATATCAACACCATTGGTATTGCAGCTGGAGAAATGAAGCATGGTTCAATTGCCTTGATAGATTCTACCGTGCTTGTTATAGCAGTTATTCCTTACGATGACTTGTTTTTTAAGACATTGTCTAATATAAAAGAAATAATCGCAAGAAAAGGTAAAGTAATAGCTTTTAGTGACAAACAAGGAGCACCATTTCTCAGAGGAATATGTGAAGATGTTGTACAACTTCCTGAAGTTGATAGTTTTATTTCTCCTATTATCTACAGTGTTGCTATGCAGCTTCTTGCTTATTTTACTGCGGTCAAAAAAGGATTAAATGCTGATTGCCCAAGAAATTTAGCTAAATCTGTTACAGTTGAATAGTTTGTTTAATCTGCAATGTGGTTTTATAGGTTCTATGAAAATGCTACTAGAGAAGAGAAAACACTCCCGTAATCACCTTTTGTAGATTATCTTATTCCATTAAATAGATCATTAATTATCTTTATAAGTGTAGCTAAATCATAAGTTTTTTTATAATCAGTGCAGGCTAAGGTAGTTACATATTCATCAAATACAACCAGATAAAGCTGGTGGTTATGTTTTATGCTTTTTATCTTTTATACTAGTGTTAGATCTTTTTCTACAATATAGTCCACTGATTCCCATTTTTTCATAATCCTTAAAACT
>JARBCG010000020.1 GCA_028803175.1 Wolbachia sp. | reverse complement strand
AGTTTCCTAAATTGCCTTAATAGGATAGATTAATCGTTCTAAAACAGAGAGTTTTATGGTATTTGGTTCTACTATTACATTGGTTCTACAAGAAAGCAAAAATGACCAGTATTTCATACATCGATGCAACTTTGATTACAGTTTACTACCCAAAGGATATCAAGTAAAAAAGTATTCGAAGGACTTGCAGAACTTGATAAAAGAGCAAAAGGCTGGTTCTTTGGTTTTGAGCTGCATATAGTCATTAACGAGATGGGATAAATTCAAGGCAATGTTGACGATAGAAAACCAGTGCCAAGCTTGAAGAGAGACTTATGAAAGAGATTTATGGCAAAGAGGCTTACTGACCTGTTATTTGGAGATAAGGTATACATGAAAATGGAGCTTTTTCAAGAGCTTCTTGACCGTAATTTGAAACTTGTAACTCATATAAAAAAGGGAATGAAAAATGCGTTAATGCCTTTTAATGAGAAGGTTTTATTCAGAAAACGATCTATTATTGAGACAGTTTTTGATTATTTAAAAAATAAGTTTAAAATTTAATATTCTTGTCATAAATCACCAATTAATTTTTTAGTACACAATCTACCCTAGTTTCATATTGTTTAAAGGATAAAAAGCCCAGAATCTCCTCTGTCTGCTTTGTTGGTTAATCCGTAGTTGGCGTCAGAAATATATGGAGTACCTTAAGGAAGTTGTTAAAAAATTAAAACAGTGACAAATCCAAAAAATATACATTATGTAGCTCCACAAGAAGAGAATATATATGTTCTGAATCATGATAAAAAAGGAGAAGAAGAATATAAAAACACAGCTTGTAAGCTCATTTTAGGTGTATTTATATTATCTGTTGGGTTCTTACTATTGATTATTGCCTGATGGAACAAAAATTACTTCAGCCAATGAAAGGTGTTTTGCCGCAAGATAATCTGACTAATCTAGCCATTGCTGCAGTGCTTACTATTATAATAGTATATGCTGCATTTCAATTACTGAACCATCAGCAAGATTCACCTATACTGCTATCTTCGACAGTTAATGAGATGGATAATAGAGGCTTAGCAAATCTATATAAGAGGATAGATGTTTTTACTTTTCTTTAAGTCTAATAACAATATTTTCTCTGCCAATAAAAATCAGTAACTTAGCAAGTTCTGGCCCTATTTCTTTTCCTGTTAGTGCTAAACGTAATTGCACGAATAAGTCTTTTTTTTTTATATCAACTTTTTGCCGAATAGCTTTTACCCATTCCGATAGTGTGTCCTCATTACAGTCACCTTGAGGTAATGCATTCGATGCAATTTTTATAAACCCCTTATCAAGGATGACAGGATCTATATTAGATTTACATATTTTCCACCATTCGATAACATCAGAAAATTTTTCAATGTTACTTCTTATAAAATACCAAAATTCTTCTGACTCTATTCCCACTTGATTTAAACGCTCTTTCATTACTTCAAATGACATTTGTTGCAAGACTTTATTATTCAACTTGTGAACTTCATTTAAACTAAATTGTGTAGATGCTGAATTGAATTTTTTAATATCAAACGAATCAATTAAAGACTGCATATCAACGTAAGCTTCTACTGTATCTGATGTTCCAAGCTTCACTAAATAACTACTTAGTGCCATTGGTTCAATTTCATCTTCTTTTATGGATTTTATATCCAACCCACCACTTCGCTTAGATATTTTGCTATCATCAAAATGTAAGAGAGAAAGATGAGCAAATGTAGGAATTTTCTCCTTTAGTGCTCGAATCATTTGTATCTGTACAGCAGTGTTGGTTAAGTGATCTTCTCCACGCACAACATGGGTTATATTAAAGTCAACATCATCAATAACAGAAGGCAACATGTACGTGTAATTTCCATCCTCCCTTTTTATGATAGGGTCGCTAACACTACTAGTTGTAATATTAATTTCACCTTTAATTTCGTCATTCCATTTAACAACTTCATTTCCATCTAACTTAAATCTAAAGTGAGGTTTTCGTCCCTCTTGCTCATACCGATTTTTCTCCTGTTCAGTTAAAAGCAATGCACTTCTATCATATACTGGTGGCAATCCCTGTTTTAATTGTAATCTTCTTTTAGTTTCTAGTTCTTCTCTGGTTTCATAACACGCATAAATGTACCCTCCTTTTATTAACTGAGAAAATACTTCATTATAACGTTCAAAGCGCTCTGACTGCTTAAAATTTGAGTCCCAATCTATACCAGTCCACTTTAGATCTTGTGTTATACTGTTTATATACTTGGTACTCGAACGCTGAAGGTCGGTATCATCTAAACGCAGCAAGAATTTCCCATTTTGACTACGTGCATACATCCAACAAACTAAAGCAGTGCGAACATTTCCTACATGAAGAAAACCGGTTGGACTTGGAGCAAACCTTGTTAACATTTAAATAAAAATTTTGTAAAATAATAGCTTGATATAATTATTTCCATATTTACTATAATATATTTTTATTTTATATAAATACATTATAGTTTTCATATGCGTCTACTTCTTTAGTATAGCCTATGTTGCTAAATTATACAAATTTTAAGTTTAAAATGACCAAATTTACTTGTGAGATATAAAGCCAGGTATATGTGGTTCGCCACGGAAATTTACAGTATTGTTGATGATTTTGTTCTTACATGTTAAAAATGTTTTATCGCAACAAGCAAGTATTGAATACTGGTCTCCAGCAGAGATTTTGTATGGAGGTGGTGTGAATAATGTGACCACTTTGTCTTTGTCAATATTTAAATCCTCATCATAATCGGTAAATCCCATCACTTCTCCACCTGCAGGTTTTAATTTCCAGCATGTCGAAATAGTGAGTAACTCTCCAGCTAGTGGTTTTCATGTGGCATCCTATTTGAATTAATTGAGAAGATTGTCATGCAGTATATCTATGAAGTGATCACTTCAGTATCAATAGATACTACCCAAGCAACGCAAGATACTTAAGGTTGATAGCTAGAACAAGATGAGAGAGAAATCAGAAGATACATACCGCAGTTTTCTGCGGTATGCATTAGGTGATTAGAAAGAGAATTTCACACCAGTAAGTATTAGAGCTCCTTGGTTAGAAGGCGCAGCACTACCACCCTTTAGCTTAATCTCACGTTCACCTGAAAGTTGTTTTTCCTTAGTCCAAAAGTAATGGGCAGCTAGGTAAGGAATGAACTTGCTCTTACTACATGAAGGAGATAAATCATATTGAACACCAAGAGCTACATCATGAAGCTGGTCCCCTTCATTCATTCTACTTCCAAAATAAGTTAAGCTTGTGTAAATATTTTCATATTGATAACCAGCACCAGCAGTCCAATACATAGTGTTCTTATCATCACCTACAAATTGATCTGTTAAACCTTTAACCCTTGGATCAGTGTCAGAAACCTTTTCATACTTGTTATTTTTCCACTCTTTTATACCCATCGGTTGACCAGATTTGCTCAAGTATGCAAAAGAGGCACCAAATCTTGCGCTTTGATCCTCATCAATCTTATAACCAGCATTTACACCCAAGTTAATCCCCGCTAAGTTATGATAATCAAAATATTCATCATAAGTATGCTTATCTTCATTTGACTGTTTTGGCTGACCATATTCACCAACTGCGGCAACTTTAACTTTAAGCTTATATTCATCAAAGTCATATTCATATGATGCACCAGCACTGAATATGTGTTCATAATCTGGACCGACATGTCTTGTCTTTTCTTTAGGCTCTAGTACCTTCTGAGTCTCAATCATCTTCTCCTCAAAAGACACTGTTTCTTTGACACTAAATAAACTAGAATCATATCGAGGTGAGTAACTGAACCCGAATCTAGCACCCACATATTTTGGTGAGTAGTAAGCTATTCTGAATGGCAGAGTGCTCATAACAGCTTTGTCATGCTTTCCAGCCATACGGAAAGAGAATTTCTCACTTTCACTTGAGAAGCTTTCAGTGTGAAGACGTGGTGTTACATAAAATGGGAATGCTGCAGTGCTTCCTTCAAGATTAACTTTTCTAAACCAGTCACTATCCGCGCCACCATCAACAGTTGCGATTCTTGTTGCGTCCAACCTCATCAGGGCTTCAGGGCCAAACTGGTAACCAAGTTTCACATTACCATACTCTGAGTTAATAAACACATGTGCACTTCTACCTCTTGCAGTATAAACACCTTGTGAAGCTCCTTTACCTTCTGTAACAGGAACGTGGAACTGTACGTCAGCTCCATAAAGAAGACCTAAATTTTCATTTTTATTTTCTGCTCTAAGGCGCAATATAGCATCCGCGACCATGCCCATATCATCGCTATAGTCACCGATATTTCCTATTCCTTTATTGAATATCGGGTTTGCTCCACTTATCTTACCTTGGTCAAAAGCATAATAAGACTGAGACTTACCTGACATAGTGTGATAGTGTTTTTGCTTTTCACCTATTAGACTAACTTTACCATAACCTTGAGAATCAACAATACCACCAAAAATTATTCTTAAACCATTTTTTCCCTGTTGGTTAGTGTCGATGATATCAACCCCACCAACTGAAACAAAAGGCTTTAACTTACCGTTTTCTATATTTTTATTAGCTGCATGTTTTACATCTTTTGCTTTTAAAGATTTTTCTGCTTTAGCATCCTTTTTTAAATCCTTAACGCTTCTAACATCTACATCCTTCTCTTTTTTTATCTTTTTTTTACTGTTTTTAAGATCGTCAGCTTTTGCTTTCTCACTTATAAGTTTTGCTTTTTTTTAATTTGCTAACTCCATTTCCTCTCTTTCCTTCTGTTCAGCTGATGATTTCATCTCCTCAACTTTTTTCTTTTGCTCAGATGCCAGTTTCATCTCTTCCTTTTTCTTAACTTCTTCAGCTCTTTTTCTTACGTCAGCATTACATATTCTTTCCATCTTGTCTTTTAGCTTTTTATTTGATGATTTCATAACTTCTTGTTTTTCAGAATTTTTAACAGATCCGTCAACTTTTTTTATATTAATTGATTCATTGCTCTCTTGCTTTTTTATTTCTCTCAAACTTTCACCAGAAAGGTCAGTCGCAAAACTGCTGAAAGAACAAAGAGTCAGTAAAGAAGCTAGAGCAGTTCTAGTATACGTAGACTTTTTCATGAAGCGCCCCCAAAAAATTTCAAAATAACTTGTTTTAATTAAAATAGTATTAAAATGTTGAAAATTCAACTTAAAGCAACTTTATAGCTAAAACAAGAGTAAAATGCAATACCTATATCTTCATAAAGAACAAGTTTTTTAATAAAAACTATATACCTAGACATAAGTATTAACGGAAATTTTACATAAAAGTTAATATCTTTGATTTCTATACTTACCTTAGTATATAAAAACGTTCAAAAGATTTTACATAAAGCTTTTATTTTACGAAAGTAGAACTTTTAACTCTAATAAACTCTAATGACAGTGACATATGCTTACGAAATACAATAATTATTATTTTTTTAATGAATCTCTTCAATACACAGAGATTCTTACTTCATTAACATACAAACTTACATGATCTTTTGTAGTACGGAGCAATGCAAGCCCTATATTATTTATGCTAGAACGTAGCTCTCCTATTTCTTCATTGGTATCATTCATTACTTTAGTGCCAATGCTTGGCAGTATATCATCTCCTTCAATAAGATAAAGTTTTCTTCTTAATATTTCTTGTCTTCTCATGCGATTCACAACTTCCTGTCCTATGTAACATCCTTTGTTAAAATCTATACCATTTGCATGGTCAACCAAGTACTGAAGTGGAAATGATAAGTTTTGTACCATATCTTTTGCTCCATCTGGAATCAAATTTTGGATTCTAACTAGTTCATATTCAGCAAAATCTCCAATTGGTTCTTTTATTTCATCTATCTCATCCTTATATATGACCCTTATTCCCAGTGATATGTGCCTTGGATCTTGAAAAATAATTTGTGACTTGTCATTAGATTGCATCAGCTCGGTATTAAAAAAAACTCCAACTTTATATAATTCACTAATGTTCTTAATTCTGACCTTCAAATAAGTTTTGAGTAAGTCCAGTTTTTCAGTTATTTGCTGCAAGTGTGTGTTTTCACATTCTAAGAGAATATATTTACCATGTTCAATGAGAAAAAAGTCGTATAAATATTTTCCCTGAGAGCTAAGTAATAGAGAATAAATAGCTTTTTGATCACTTAATTTATTGATGTCATTTGTGATTACGCCCTGAAGGAAGTTTTTTGTATCTGGTCCATATAGCGCAATCACACTTCGATTAGGCAATGGTATATAACTCATAAAATTCCTGCTAATAAACCTGAATTCTCTATTATATAACATTAGACTCTTTACAAAACCACTTTTGGTCTGCATGACGTCTTATTTTTGTTTATGTAGAGGTGGGTGGGTTAACACCCTCGCCTTAAGGCGGACACTTTAGTATAATGCACTTTAGTGCTGGACTACTTTAGTATGGTTTAGTATGGATTACAAACATAGCTCTCACAGTACGTTTAATTTAAAGTACCATTTAGT
>JARBCG010000091.1 GCA_028803175.1 Wolbachia sp. | reverse complement strand
TCTAATGATTTTAACATCAAGTTTTTAAACTCATAATCTGCTTTACATGCGTTTTTAAACTACCAGCTTTAGCTGGTTGTATTTGATGAAAATATTCACTAAGATCGACAATAAGAAGAGGCAAGAAGTTTAAAGCGTGCTATAGAAGATTCATTTTTTGATCAAGTTTTTACTAAATCAGAAACAGGACACAATAGAAACAAAAGAGCTGATAATCAGCAACTATGTCCTTCTGGACTAGTTAGTTCAAGATCACAATATCTAGAAGTTAATGAGAGATTAGAACAGTTTATTGGGTAATTTGTTAAGGAATTTAAAGTAAAATTAAATTTGTATCACATGATTTTGGAAGGTGAAGTAAAGGGAAAAGCTGGTAAATTTTCAAGTGCATTTGAAAAAATAATAGGACAAAAGGCAGGGAGTTTTATCTCTGTGACTTGCAAAGAAGCTCAAGCTCATGCACTTGATATTAGAGAGGAGTTTGAAGAAATATTAAACTCTGTTTATGATGGACCAGCGAAAGAACTAATTAATCTTGCGGAAGTGCAGTCAAATATATTTCAATCTACTATTATTATTAAGTGATAATGGTAACAAAATTCCAAAAATACTGTGTTCATATACAAAGGAAAGTCCTACTACATTAGACCAAGAAGTAATTAAAAATCTCTTAGTTGTTCTTCAACCAGCTAAAGATTATAACCATGCAGTTAGTATATCAGAAGGTTAAACCAGGTACTTACAGTATTTGTTAGGCATTATTAATGATAACAAACCTAGAGCATGCTTAAATAATCTAATGATAGACAATTAAAATATCTTGCTTTGCAAAGGTATTTTAAAACAAAAAATATAGTGGAGAATATCAAAATATGTTACCCTAAGATGTTTTAGCTACAATATCATGATAATAAAAGGTAAGTAACATGGTACAGTTTTCTTTACCGAAGAATTCTAAAATTAACAAAAAAGGTAAAATTTTTCCTGTTTCTGTTGGAGCAAAAAATATCAGAAGATTCCAAATTTATCGTTGGTCTGCTGATGATGACAAAAATCCAAGAGTAGACACATTTTTTATCGATATGGATAATTGCGGTCCTATGGTGCTTGATGCATTAATTAAAATAAAAGATGAGGTAGATTCTACTTTAACTTTTAGACGTTCTTGCAGAGAAGGAATATGCGGATCATGCGCAATGAATATCGATGGGACTAATATCCTTGCATGTACTAAGTCTATTTACGATATAAAAGGAGATATAAAAATATATCCATTACCTCACATGTATGTAATAAAAGATTTAGTGTCAGATTTGAGTGATTTTTATGAACAATATAAATCAATTAAGCCTTGGCTACAATCTGATGAACCTGAAGTTCCAAACAAGGAACATATTCAGTCACCTGAGGATAGAAAGAAATTGGATGGTTTTTCAGATTGTATATTGTGTGCTTGCTGCTCTACTGGCTGCCCAAGTTATTGGTGGAATAGTGATAAATTTTTAGGGCCAGCAGTATTGTTACAGGCATATAGATGGGTTGTTGATAGCCGTGACAACAAAACTGATGAACGTCTTGATGCTTTAAATGATCCATTTAAATTATATCGTTGCCATACAATAATGAATTGCACAAAAACTTGTCCAAAGGGACTCAATCCGGCAAAAGCAATAGTGAAAATAAAGCAGCTTATGGTAGAAAGGGAGGGAAGTTGAAATTAAGAAAAAATCTTCTCCACAATTTATTTGTAGTAAGAAGTTCGGAAGAGAGATGGCAGCCAGTGCTGAAGAATATTTGATGTATTTGGAAGCAAAAGTAAATTTTGACACAGATCAGATGGGTTATATAGAAGGTCTATTTTTTACATTCCTCATAAGAAAAAAGTAAACCTTCTAAAGCATAAGGTATCCTTAATACTCTCAGTATTTTCCCGTTCGTAAGATGCAATATGTAATTGTGTGATCCAAGTAAACCTCTAAATAATTCGTATTTTTGTTTACTAATGGTTTGAAAATCCTCTTCATTTAGGAACTTCTTGGATTCGAAAAGGTAAAGCATAAGTTCATTATAAGTTGGATAAGATGCCAAAAAATTTGAATCGAATAGGAAAGCCTTTATAAAAGCATTATTATAAAATTTAAGCTTTTGATTTTTACTGTATATTGCTATAGCAACTGGTAGTCCTTCAAGTAATTTTTTTGTGTGGCTAAATAGTCATTTAATTCAGCATGTAATTTTTCTGCATTGCTAATATCATTTCCATATACAACTATTGTATAAGAGTTTTGTACCGGAACTTTCATAGAATTGAAAATCCTACGTTTATTCTTGCAAATTGTAACATGTTTTCCTAATTTGGCGTTATAAACACTGTTGGTGATAGCCAGTCTCTGAGAATGATTTATATGTTTGTCATAAAACAAGTTGTAAAATTTCACCTTTCTATGCTTATTATATTTTAGTATTGGGTACGGTAAAGAATCAAAAATATTTTTATAACTTTCCACTTCTTGTATAAGCTTTTTATTTTCTAATTCGAGTTCGTTAGCTTTTATCTTATAATCAGAAATATTTCTTATCCATAATAATGCGCCAATCACATTATTAGAATTATCTATTATACTTCTACCATAGCATATGCAATAAACTTCACTATCTTTTGCTTTTAGTTCTAGAGTAAAGGGTTTGTTTATTTCCTTTGCTTCAGCAAAATTTTAATTAAATCTTCTGATTGTTCAAAAAAATTTACAAACTCATTAAGTGAGTAAAAAACAGTATTAAGTAAAATTAGTAGATTAGGAGAAAATTTTTCTATATGTTTCTTTGCATCCAATACATAAAATCCATCATCCATAGTATCAATTAGATTGTTAATGATAACATTTTGATGTTGTAAGTTTTTGATTTTGTTACTAATTTTTAATTTAGAATAGGAAAGAAAAAGTAATACTAGAATTAATATTAAAACTACTTCATATAAAAAAAACATGGTACTCTTAAAATAGATGTAAAAACTTGTAATTATCAGCAGGGTTATATATAAACTATGCTTGGGAGGTATACAAGTAAAGGTTGCCTATCATCTTAAAACCCAATCTCTTATAGAGGTTTACAGAAGGCTTCATACAATGTGCTACTATATATTTACATTTGAGATGTTGGGCCATTTTTATTCTTTCCAAAACCATTTGAGTGCCTACTCCCTGATTTCTATAAATCGGTAAAACCCCATCACTATAAAAACCAGCAACACCGTCTTGAATATAAATACCGCATGTTCCAACAACCTCATCATTTAACATTACAAGAAAAAATCTTAATCCTGAATTTTCATAATTATAATCTGATAACCCACGAAAAAATGTACTGACAATACCAATATCATGATAAAAGATTTTAGAAGTATATAAATCTAATTGCTCTAAGAGTTGATTACTATCGATTATCTTCAATTTCAAATTTGGCATAATATCGGCTGGTAAAAAGTAATTTTTCATATTAAGCAAAGCCTTTTTTGGTGTACTTACATGTTTTATTTCATGTTTTGCTAAAGTATCTCTTATTTTCATATGTGAATCTATTACCCATGTTGCTTCTACATCCCTTACTCTAAGATAATCTAAAGTTTTTTGTATGGATAATTCAATACAGTGATTTTTAAGAAACACAAAGTTAAATAACGATTCTTTTGTACCATTTATTGTAAATATAGCGTTATCACATTTATCATGTATTTCCCATTTAGATAAATTTGCTGTGTAGAGTATATAATTTTGTAGATTCTGAGTAATTAAACTTGAATAATAGATTCCTTTATCCTGCATACACCGAAAATAAACAACAAAAGGCCGTTGTAAGAATACAAACGAATATGGAGGCAACGATGTCATCTAACATAACGCCTAAAGAACCTTTAGTATTTTTATCAATTACATTTATAGGCCACGTTTTTATTATATCAAAAAACCTAAAGGAAAAAAAGCACAACAATAATAAAGAATAATTGATCTCTTTACTATTCAATAATATTGCAGTTAAAAATATTGTTAGTAGCTGACCAACTACTTCATCAATAACAACTTCTTTTGGGTCGTGTGAAGTTTGATAATATTTTATATAATTGTCCGTGGACCACAGTCCAATTAAGAACAAAAAAAAACAATTGCTGCACCCAAAATTTCATTACTAAGCACAATGGGAATAAGTGGGAAAGAAGCTAGACTTCCTACAGTACCTGGCATTTTCTTTACTGTGCCAGACAGCCACCAAGTTGATATTAGTTTATATAAAAATTTCATGATGTGCCAAAATAAAAGTTAAATTTCTATTTAATTCTTCATCTTCCTTATTTACCAGGAATTCACTTATGTATTCCTAACCGTTTCATTTTTTCTAATCCTTCTGGCATCAGCTTAATACATCACGGATCCTTTGATAGATCTTGACAGGCAAGTGTAGCATATTTTTTCGTGTGAGCAAGGTGAATTTCAGCCAATTCTTCGTAGACCAATAAACGTCCAGCTACTATCAACACAACAGGTAGCTCACCTTTTTTAGCAATTGTCTCATATTCTTCAAGAAGAGCGAGCTGAACATTCAGAGCTTCATTCAGACGGTTAAGTAAACGTAAGCTACGTACAATACCCCACTTTGCTCCACGGACAATAATAACGTCACCTCTATCTTCTATCTTCTCCAAATTTTTTGGATTGTTTTAAGGCAGAATGTACCTCGCTATATTGCTCAGCTTCAATACATTTCCGTGCTAAATTGTTATAGAGTGCTCCCAACCATGCGTATGCTCTGTTATCTTGTGTTTTTTGTGCAAGATCAATTGACTTTTTATTCCACACAATTTTTTCGTTGACACTTTTTTCTACAATAGCAACCACATGAGCAGCATTAACGGTATGAAAATCAAATGCGTGTTTTCTACTTAGTTCGTATGACCTCTTAAATAGCGGTAATGCCTCATCAATGTTGTCAGATTAATGAAATACACGTCCTCACTCCAGAAAAATCCTCACTTGTGCAAGCTTATAATCTGAAGTGAGACTTGCTTCTGCTTTGTCAAGAGTTTTATGGACTAGATCAAATTTCTTTTGCATCGCTTGTGATAGCGCAATCTGAGATAAGATCTGCAAATATATTGACTTGCTTGCTAAAGCTTGTGCTTGTGGAAGAAGTGCGCTGAGATTTTATTCAATATTTTTAACGCCAATTATGGATTAACCAACAAAGCAGATAAAGTAGATTCCGGGCTTTTTGCCCTTTAAACAATATGATTGGTAATCTATGACAAGAACGTTTAATTTTAAACTTATTTTTTTAATAATAAAATACAACCATGTAAAGCTGGTGGTTAAAAACAACGCATGTAAAGCAGATTATGAGTTTAAAACTCGATGTTAAAATCATTAG
>JARBCG010000090.1 GCA_028803175.1 Wolbachia sp. | reverse complement strand
TTTTTTTTAACCACCAGCTTTAGCTGGTTGTATTTGATAGTATAATTTGAAGATACAATAAACTTTATGAAGGTGAAAGTTGGAGTAATAGGCTGCCTAGGCAGAATGGGCAAGTCAATAATCAGTGAATTGATTGAGAATGATAGGGCAGAGATAGTAAGTGCTGTAGCACGTGCAAATAGTCAACATATAGATTCGGATGTTGGGTCAGTTATAGGGCATAGCTCTGATATAGGAGTAAAAATTACAAGCTCTATTAGTGATGCATTTAAGCTATCTGATATTGTAATAGATTTTACAACTAAAGAATGTATGTTAGACTGCCTTAATGTGGCTGTGGAATTTAAAAAACCACTGGTTAGTGGAACAACTGGGATAGAAAGTATAGATTTAAAAGAATATGCTGCTAAAACTCCAATATTGTGGTCAGCAAATATGAGTGTTGGAGTGAATGTATTGCTAAAATTGGTTAGAAAAGCTGCTGAACTTTTATATAATGAGTGTGACGTTGAAATTTGGGAAATGCATCACAATTTAAAAAAGGATTCACCATCCGGAACAGCTTTAGAACTTGGTAAAACAGTTGCAGACGCTCTCGGAACGGAATTTCATGCTAATCAATACCTAAATAATAATTCGACCATACGGAAGAAAAACAGTATAGGTTTTGCAGTGTCTCGTGGAGGCGGAGTGATAGGAGATCACAGCGTGATGTTTGTTAATTCTGATGAGAGAATAGAACTAAATCACAAAGCAATTAATCGTCATATTTTTGCTAAAGGTGCTATGCAAGCAGCAATGTGGTTATATGACAATAAAAGAAAAACTGCAGGGCTCTACTCAATTCAGGATATAATATGAATGATATACACGCTTCTGTTAAAGATTTAAATCTTTGGTATGGTGCTAAACAAGTTTTATTTAATATAAATTTAGATTTCTATAAGAAAAAGGTAACTACTTTTATTGGACCATCTGGGTGTGGTAAATCAACTTTTTTACGTTGTTTTAATCGTATGAATGACTATGTTCCTGGATGCAAAATTACCGGTGAATTGAATGTTGATGGGTTGGGTGACATATATTCAAGAGATATGGATGTTGTTTTACTGAGAGCAAAAGTTGGTATGGTATTTCAAAAGCCAAATCCTTTTCCAAAGTCAATATATGACAATGTTGCTTATGGACCAAAGCTACATGGTATAATAAAAAATAAACAGAAATTGGATGAAGTAGTCGAGAAGAGTTTGGCTAAAGTTGGCCTATTAGAAGAGTTAAAAGATAGACTTCAAGATAGTGCACTGAATTTATCAGGTGGCCAACAGCAAAGATTATGTATTGCTCGTGCAATTGCAGTTAAACCAACTATTTTATTAATGGATGAACCATGCTCTGCCCTTGATCCGATGGCAACTAACGCTATTGAAAGTCTTATACAAGAGCTAAAGCTAAGATTTACTATGATTCTGGTTACTCATTCAATGAAACAAGCCAAAAAGCTGTCTGACAGTGTAGTTTTTTTTCATAATGGGGAAATAATTGAGTCTGGAAGCACTAAAGAAATATTTGAAAATGCTAAATCTCCTCTAACACAAGAGTATATTCTTGATCACTAAGTGAACAATCATTTGATTAATTAACTTCCTTACATTATTATCCAAGAAGCAGTATTGTACGTATCTGAGTGGAAATAAAAGTTTTAAGTTACAACATTCTAGCATGCTATTATATAAAGGATAGCTGTTGTCCAGCAGATCCTGGCTTTTTATAATGGGATAATAGAAAGAAGCCCTTAATTAATGATATTTTAAAATACGATTCCGATGTTATGCTATTTCAGGAAATGGAAGAAGGGGAAATGTATAGTTTCTTACATGAGCAGCTCACTAATGTTGGATATGATTCCTTTTCTGAAAAAAAAAACAGGTAGAAAAGAATGGTTGGCTACTTTTTATGTAGTGAGATGTGTGGGTTAACACCATCGCCTTAAGGCGAACACTTTAGTATAATATACTTTAGTGTTGGATTACTCTAG
>JARBCG010000089.1 GCA_028803175.1 Wolbachia sp. | reverse complement strand
TGCTTCAGAATGAGTAATTTCCGTTATTCTAGTAGGTTTTTTGCTGTTAGGAAGTAATTTGTCTGCACATTTTTCATCTACTATTTTGCAAAAATTACCTACAAAGCAAAATAATTCTATGCTATCCTTTCTCTCTAGAATACCTTCTTAGTTTTTTTATAATATTGGAGTTTACCCTATTTTCCTGGCTTTTTTGCTTTCTTCTAGTCCATTTGTTTTTGTATATTATGGTTCATATTTACTCCATTAATTAAATAATATAGTTAAATTGTACATCATAACATTTGGCGACAATCAAACAGAATTTCTACTTTAAACATGGGAATCTCGTATTAATAGAAATTTAATTTTAATAGTGTATTGATACTTGTAATATCCATTATAGTTTCAGATTATCAAACATTGAATTGCAACGATAGAACTTATATGAGACTTTTGTATTACTCTCTATTTAAGAAATTATGTATTTTTAAAACAATTGCAAAGAGAGGACTATTTTTTTCTTCCTAAGTTACAGTTGATCTTGTATAACTTACATATGACACATGGCTGGCTCAATCTCGATAAACCGGTAGGTATTAGTTCTGCACAGGCCATTAATCAAGTTAAAAAGATCTTTGGTATAAAAGCGGGTCATTTAGGGACACTTGATCCTTTGGCTTCAGGAGTTTTGCCGATTGCTCTTGGTGAAGCAACAAAAACTGTACCATATTTATCCTCTGGTTTAAAAGCATATGAATTTACAATAAAATGGGGGGAGCAAAGAACAACGGATGATTCAGATGGCGAGGTTATTAAAAGCAGCATCATAGAACCTAAGTGTGATCAAATAGATTGTGCAATTAAAAATTTTATTGGTGAAATTAAACAAGCTCCTCCAGCGTTTTCATCAATTAAAATCAATGGTGCAAGAGCATATAAGCTAGCAAGAAGTGGGCGAAAAGTGGATATTAAGTCCCGTTTAGTTTGTGTGCATAAACTGAAATTGATTTCTGTAGATACTATAAATAATAGTGCTGATTTTTCTATGCTATGTGGTAGTGGTGTATATGTTAGATCGATCGCAAGGGATCTTGGAATTACTTTAAATTGTTTTGGGTATGTTACAAAATTAAGGAGAACCATAGTAGGTGATTTTAGAGATGATGAGTCAGTAATTTTAGAACGACTTACAGGAAATGAGAGAATTATTCCCATAACGTCAGCTTTAAAATTAATGCCTAAAGTTGAAATTTCCTCAGAGGAAGCATATAGAATTAGAAATGGTCAGGAAATTACATTAAATAACTTGTGTAATTTAAATAATCATGATATTTGTTGTGTGACAATGGGTAGTGTACCCGTTGGAATCTGTAGCTTTATTTATGGTTGTATAAAGCCTGCTCGTGTTTTTAATATTTAGATATGAGGTTTTAGATGTCGATAACATCCGAAAAGAAAAAAAATTTAATCAATGCCTATGCAACTAAGGAAGATGATACAGGCTCATCTTTTGTACAATGTGCAATTTTGACTGAAAGAATTAGTAATTTAACTGAGCATTTTAAAGTGCACAAGCATGACCATCACTCTAAGCGCGGCCTACTTATATTAATAGGTAGAAGACGTAAGCACTTGAATTATATAAAGCGTAAATTTGGTAATGAAGCCTATCAGGGGTTAATAGAAAAGTTAGGTATTAGAAAATAATTGAGGAATTTAATATGTTTAAAATTATAAAAAAATCTATAGAGTTGGGTGGTCGTGCCTTATCTTTAGAAACTGGGAAGATGGCACGCCAAGCGGATGGCTCAGTAGTTGTAAATTATGGTGGTACTTCCATTTTGGCCACTGTTGTACGTAAAAAGAAAGAAGAAAAAGAAGAAAATGTTGATTTCCTTCCTTTAAATGTACAGTTTATTGCAAAAAGTTATGCCATGGGTAAAATTCCAGGTGGCTTTTTTAAAAGGGAAGGTAAGCCATCTGATAGAGAAACTTTAATTTCAAGGGTAATAGATAGAAGCATAAGACCATTATTTCCAGAGGGTTTTCATGATGAAATCGCTGTAGTATGTAATTTATTAACTTATGACGCAGTCAATCCTCCTGAAGTACCTGCATTGATTGGTACTGTTGCAGCTCTTGCGACCTCTGGTGTTCCATTTCACTCTATTATAGCTGGGGTTATGGTCGGGTGTGATGAGAACAATAACTATATACTAAATCCTTCTGTTCAAGAAATGAAAACAAGTAGTTTAGATTTGTTTTTGTCTGGTGATGAAAATTCGATTTTAATGGTTGAATCAGAAGTAAAAGAACTTTCTGAAAGAGATGTTCTTGATGCAATAAAATTTGGTCATGAACGTCTTCAGCCTGTCATTAAGCTTATCAAAGAGTTTGCTGATAAAGTTGGCAACAAACCTGAAAGTTTCGTTCCTGTTGATAATTCAGATATAATGCAAGAACTTGAGAGAAATAGTAAAGCTTTTGAACAAGCATATTCACTCAAAGTGAAACAAGAACGAGTTCGAGCTTTGGAAGCGATTAGAAATAATATAATGAGCACGATGAAAGAAGCTGGAAAGAATGAACAGTTAGTTGTTTATGCGATAAAGAGTTTTGAGCGATCTTTAGTTCGTGAAATGATCAGAAAGGAAGGTGTCAGAATAGATGGTCGTAAAAGTGATGAAATACGCCAGATAGAAATTGAAGTTGATATTTTATCTAAAGTTCATGGTTCTGCTCTATTTACTAGAGGTAACACTCAGGCACTCGTTGTCACTGCCCTTGGTACCACGCAAGATGAGCAAATCGTGGATGATATCGAAGGTGATAGACGTGAACATTTCATGTTACATTATAATTTCCCTTCGTTTGCTGTTGGAGAAACTTCTGCTGCACGTGCACCAGGAAGAAGAGAGATTGGTCATGGAAAACTTGCTTGGAAAGCAATTCATCCTGTACTACCTGATAAGTCTGAATTTCCTTACACAATTAGAGCGGTATCTGAAATTATGGAATCTGATGGTTCTTCTTCTATGGCAACAGTTTGTGGTACGTCACTTGCCCTGATGGATACAGGTGTCCCAATAAAAGCTCCAGTTGCTGGAATTGCAATGGGCCTTATTAAAGATAAATCTGATTACGTAATACTTTCTGACATACTTGGTGATGAAGATTACCTTGGCGATATGGATTTTAAAGTAGCAGGAACTAGTGAAGGTGTCACAGCGTTGCAAATGGACATGAAAGTTTCTGGTATAAACTTTGAAATTGTTGAAAAGTCTTTAGAACAAGCAAAAGCTGGTAGATTACACATTTTAGAAAAAATGAATGCTATAATTTCAGAACATAGTGATGATGTGAAAGATCATGCACCGAGAGTATTATCATTTTATATAGATAGAGATAAAATCTCAGCTGCTATAGGTGCTAAAGGAAAGAATGTGCGTAGCGTATGTGAAAAAAGTAATGCAAAAATCGAGATAGGCGATGATGGTAAAGTTTCTGTTTTTGCTATGAGTAGCACTGAAGCTGAAGTTGCAAAGAATATGATGATTGATTCAATAACAGAGCTAGAGCAAGGTTCTATAGTTGATGCAAGGGTTGTAAGGATAGAGAAGTCTATCGTAGAGCTTGAGCTTCTTAATGGTAAAAAAGGAAAAATGCACATAAGTGAAGTAGCTAATGAGCATATAGAATCTATAGAGAGTATACTAAAGCAAGATGATGTTTTTAAAGCATTAGTAATTGATTTCGAAAAAGGTGGGTGTCCGAAACTTTCAAGACGTAGAGTTGATCAAGAAACAGGAGGGTTTTTTGAAGGTGAGCTTTACAATGAAGAAAGAAAAGACGGTCCACATGATAGGGATAATTACTATAATGGTCCGTTTAATAGAAGGCCTGGAGGAAATAATAACTATAACAAAAGAACTACTCGCCATCGTCCTGGTTTTAATAACAGAAGTAGGCCAAGATTTGGTAACAATGATTCATCATCAGGTTTTTATTAAAGCCTATAACGAATAATCATGCTGAACGGCAGGTTCGACGTTATGTAGTGTATCGTATGGGCTCATGCTGTGGCCAATCTAAGTGAGGAAATATATTTATCGAGCAGACAATATCGCTATACTTAACTTAAAAACGAAAGTGGTTCGATCCATTCCAAAACCTTCTATCTATTATCTATTCCTAGCCACTAAGCTGAACTGATGCTAAGCTGTAAGTGGTTCAGCTGGTAAAACACCTGTTGTATCACGTGGACCACGTAGAGACGACAAACCTGGTGCGCCACAACCTGTCAAAGTTAAAATGATTAAATAAGCTGTACAAGCAAATGGTCATAATAAGAAAGATGGTGAAGAAGCTATGGTAAATTCCAACACATCTGAGCATAAAGCTGCAACACCTACCTTACCTGAGCAACCTGAAAAGCACATGTAAGTGGTGCAGCAAATCCTGAGTTATCTAAGTCTGAATATGCAGGTGCTAATCAAAGCAATGGGCACACAATCAACTTAAACAGTATGAAACGATGGTAGATTGTGTACTAATAAATTAATTGGTAATCTATGACGAGAATGTTAAATTTTAAACTTATTTTTTAAATAAT
>JARBCG010000019.1 GCA_028803175.1 Wolbachia sp. | reverse complement strand
TGTCTGCACATTTTTCATCTACTATTTTACAAAGATCATCTACAAAGCAAAATAATTCTATGCTATTCTTTCCATCTGGGGTACCTCCTTAATTTTTTACAATATTGGAGTTTACCATATTTCCCAGGCTTTTTTACTTTCTTCTAATCCATGGTTGGCGTTAAAAAATCTCTGAAAATGAGAAATTGTTATTCCAATGCGTGACACTGTAATCTAGTTTTTTTACTGGATCCTATGATCAAGCTATAGGATAACAAAACGGTGAACCTTACCTGGGTTAGCTATAAACTTAAATAGACTTCTTTTGAAACTAAATTTCTGACAGCAATTTTGTTATCGAAATTTGTCTACGCTCCTAAAATACATTTTAGTATTCCGTGGTTGCACTTCTACTAAAGACTTCTCACCATAAATAGGTTTCGAAAGAAGTCTATTCTCTAAATGAAATGGATATCATTATCGTTAATAATCCTATTATAATATTCCGGTAAAAGAATATAATTAATTATCTACCATATATAGAGGTGTTTTTTGTCAATAAAGAATAAAATTTCTAAGTCAATAAAACAACAATTTACTGCTCAGTACTACGATAATTATTTGGCTTACGCTGTATATAAGTGTGCTTCAGGTGATATATCTGGTTCTATTACTTTATGTGTGACAGGTATTTGTGATTGTCAGACCAAGTATATAGGTATTGCAAAATCATTTGGTATAACGAAAAAAGAAGTTGAACAAGGTGATATTGCAAGTATAAAAAGTAAAATAGAAAGCGAGGCCACAAAAGAAGGTGGCGAGTTTTTTGAATTGTTTTTTAAATTTGATCAATCACTAAGAGAGCAGAGTGAAACATCTATAATTCAAATTTTAAATTCATCTGCCGAAGAGATGTTAAAAAGTTTTTGTTGGCAATATTACTGTAATGCACAGGAAAATAGTTCTCCAGAAAATAAAGCAAACTATGTAAGTACAAAAATTGAACATACCGTTTTATCTGAAGCAACTACCGAGGAAAGTAGTGCTGGATGGCGGTCTTGGTAGTTGTGAATTAGCTTTAATCAACTCCCCAAATAAATTTTTTCTGTACCAATGCCTTGCACTTGGAAGCGGAGAGAAAACACAATCTTTTACTGCATTTTTCTATTCTCATTATAACAGATTTATCTATTTTCATACTGAACTTGCTGTCTATGCTCTGTTTTTTGTAGCCAAAAGTATCTTCTTTTATTACTGCATAGCGTTTACTGTTTAGTAGATTGCCTTTTATCCATCCGTAATCTTCATCCATGTCGCAGACTTTTTTCCAGCTTTCAAATTCTTCTATCACTTTAAGAGGAAAATTTTTGCAAATGTATATCCACTTAACATGGTAGTGAAATCCTGGTCCAGTTCTCATGTTGACCTTATTTGATTTTATTGAAACAAAATAAGGAACATTACTGGCATACAAGCTGAAACTGAATAATGAGAGTAATAGAACAATAAACTTATTCATCATAACTCACGATTAGATTGACATAAGATAAAGAGTAAATTAAAAATTGAATAGATCTTTAATTTATGATAAATGCCTATAGAAATATTAATGCCTGCTCTTTCTCCAACAATGAGTAAAACTGGAGGAAAAATAGTTAAGTGGCACAAAAAGGAACAAGATAAAGTTGAAGTAGGTGATGTAATCGCTGAAATAGAAACTGATAAAGCCATAATGGAGTTCGAATCTGTAGATGAAGGAGTAATAGGAAAGATCTTCGTGTTAGAAGGAACGAGTGGTGTGCCTGTAAACCAACTGATAGCTTTGATGCTAGAAGAAGAGGAGGATAAGAGTGTACTTGATAACTATACTTCATCTTTCGCTAAAAATGACGAATCTAAGGAAGAAGAAATTAAAGAAGTGACGGAGAATATTGTAAGTAATCAAAAATCAAGCACAGTAACATATCAAAGTGAGAAAGACAGAGTAAAAGCAAGTCCATTAGCTAAGAAAATAGCTCAAAATGATGGTATTGATATCAAACAACTAAAAGGTACAGGGCCATATGGTCGTATAATTAAAGCTGATGTATTAGAATCATTGGGTAGCAATGTGCAATCAGTAAGTTATGAAAGATCTAATGCAACAGATATTGTAGTTAAAGTGAGCAGTATGCGCCAAGTAATAGCACAACGTTTGGTTGAATCTAAGCAAAATATTCCACATTTTTATCTAACAGTAGATTGTCAAGTGGACAAGTTAGTATCACTCAAAAATGAAATTAATTCAGCAGATGAGGGTAATAGAGTAACAATAAATGATTTAGCTGTTAAAGCTGTAGCTCTCAGTATGCAAAAGTTTCCAGATATAAATTCTTCATGGATAGATAATAAAGTTCTCAAATATTCAAACGTAGATGTTTCAATTGCTGTAGCGCTTGATGATGGATTAATTACTCCTATAGTGAAAAATGCTGATAAGAAAGGCATTTTGTCTATATCAAAAGAAGTGAAAGATTTGGCAAGCAGAGCAAGATCTGGAAAATTGAAACCTGAAGAATTTCAAGGTGGAGGATTTACTATTTCTAACTTAGGAATATTTGGTATAAAGACCTTCAGTGCTATAATCAATCCACCACAATCTTGCATAATGTCCATTGGAGCATCTAAAAAACAACCAATTGTGATAGGTGAAAAAATAGAGATAGCAGAAATAATGACAGTTACACTCTCTGTTGACCACAGGACAGTTGATGGGGCATTAGGGGCAAAATTTTTGAATGCTTTTAAACACTATATAGAGAATCCATTGGCGATGCTTATTTAAGGATTTATAGTACAGAAATCATTTTATCTGTTAGTATTGTTATTATCAATTACAACAAGCTGAAGCTAGTGGTTTGAAAAAACGCTTGTAAAGCAGATTATGAGTCTTAAAACTCGATGTTAAAGTCATTAGAATAGCTACGAACGCCAACTATGGATTAGGAGAAAGCAAAAAAGCCATGGAAATAGGGTAAACTCCAATATTGTAAAAAAAACTAAGGAGGTACCCAAGAGGAAAAGAGTAGCATAGAATTATTTTGCTTTGTAGATGATTTTTG
>JARBCG010000088.1 GCA_028803175.1 Wolbachia sp. | reverse complement strand
TAATGATTTTAACATCGAGTTTTTAAACTCATAATCTGCTTTACATGCGTTTTTTTTAACCACCAGCTTTAGCTGGTTGTAATTGATTGAAATTCTCTCTAATTCTTTAAATTTATCTTAATTTGTGTTGTCATTGTGATTAAATTACTTAATATTTAGCAGTAAGAAAAACATTAATTTAATAAATAACAGTTGAAATCTATATAATTTAAGTCTATAATGGAAATATAAAAGTTTAAGTACTTCTGTCTATAATGAAAGCATATTTATGTTTTTTATAGCGTTCAATTATGAGAGATACCTTGGAGGTATGTATGATAACAGATAATCAAAATGAAAAATCTATCTTCGGTAGAGCAAAAGATACAGTAAGTACGGGCATAAATAAGCTTGGTGAACGTGTGGATAATCTTGGTGCAATCACGACCAGGCTTCCGTGGGCTTTAGTTAAAAGTATAATATATCCTATGCGTCCAAGCAGTTGGTCTAGGTCTTGGAGAAAGGACTTCAAGGAAGGTGTAAGCGATGTAGTAGGCAAACCACATGAAGGATCTACCTTAGATAGGGTTGGTGTAGGTATAGCTAGGCTTATAAAAGCTCCACTCAAAATTGCAACATATTCTATAAACCCATCAAGTTGGTTCAGGTCTGATTTGGGTCATCTATGGCATGATATAAAAAACGGTGGACGTCATATTATTGGCAAACAGCATGTGGAGGAATATAATTTACCTATAGATACTACAATAGCCAGTAAGAACCTTGGTATAGAAATAATAGGGTACGAAAACGGAAAGGTAACACTTTTAGTATCGAGAGCTTTTATAGGAGATGTTCCTTATGTAAGCAATGAACACCTGAAAAAAGTAGAAGAATCAAATAAAGAAAGTAGATATTCAAAGATAACCGTAAATAGAGAAAGAAATAGTGTTGCGATTGAAATTGATGTTAAAGAGATTATCGCTAAAATTAAAGCTGACCCTAAAAATAAAGGGAAGAGTGAAGAAGAAATAAAAGGAATTGCTAAAGAAGTTGATAGTAGTATGAAAGGATTTGCAGAAATTACTGGTGGGGAGTCTAAGAAGCATGAAGACTTGAAGTTGCTAAAAGGTATTGCAGAAAAGTTGTATAAGGAATATAACATACGAGAACAACAATCAAAGACTGAAACTATGAGTAAAAATACTAAAAGACCAACAGAGGTTCTAAAGAAGGCTGCAAGCAATGGTGCATCAGAAAATTTGAGGCTTATTAGCAAGCAGTCTTCAGAAATTTTAACACCTAAGGAGTCATCGGAAGCTACCAGAGCTGTAAATGGTGAAAAGCCATCTAAAACTATAAAAGTACTTGTAGATGATGACCAGTTAAAGAAGTTTGAGTCAAAAAAATCATTTGCAGGTGATAATACTCCATCTCAAACTGTTAGAGTGCTTGTAGATAATGAACAACTTCAAGATTTCAACATGACCAATCCTAAGCTATTTCCTTTTAATAATGGTAAGAGTAATGTGACTATTCGCTCTTGTGAGGAAAATAAATTATCAATGGAAGATCTTGCAGAGCAAGCAAGAAAAATTGGTAATAATGGATTTAAAGGTGTAACGCTTCAAGAGGTTCATGATTATAATAATGGTAGTAAAGATCCATTATCTGCGCCACAAAGTTCTCAAGCTAAGCAAGGAGTAACAAGGTGAGAGGAAAAAAGTTGTACTTCAATATATGAGCAATCAAGATTATGATAATAATAACATCATTGCTCAAGTACTAAGTGTTAAGTTACCTTGTAAGAAAGTGTATGAAGATGAAAATGTGTTAGCATTCGATGATAAATATCCTGATGCTCCTGTACATATTTTAGTAGTACCAAAAGATAAGTACGTGTCATATGATGGATTTATTGTTAATGCACCTCCAGAAGAAATAGTTCATTTTTTTAAAGTTATAAGGGAAATAACACATAAGTATAATTTAGAAAAAACAGGGTATAGGTTAGTAACTAATCATGGTGAAAATGGGGAGCAAGTCATTCCACATTTTCATGTGCATATTTTAGGTGGTAGAAAGTTAGGAAAGCATGTAAACTCATGATATTACTTTTTGTGTCATTTCTATGGATGAATATTTAGTCATAGCAGTTTTTATCTGTGTTTCAGTTGTAATATCTCTTTCTTTAGGCGTATTGCCTATGTTTCTTGCAGTAAGTAAGCCAGATAGCGAGAAGCTTTCTACATATGAGTGTGGTTTTAATCCTTTATCAAGCGCAAGAAAAAACTTTGATGTTAAATTCTACTTAGTTTCAATATTATTTATAATATTTGATCTAGAAATTGCTTTTCTTTTTCCTTGGGGTGTTTCTTTGTCTCAAATAAGCTATGGTGGATTTTGGTCTATGATGGTATTCCTTGCAATACTCACAATAGGTTTTATCTATGAATGGTGTAAAGGTGCGTTAGAATGGGAGTAAAATTATGGTAGGTCAGATTTTATCTAATGATGACTGGAGTCGTTGTAAGAAAGAAGGGTTTCTTGTAACTAAATTCGGTGATTTAATAGACTACGTAATAAATTGGGCAAGATCTGGTTCATTATGGCCAATGACATTTGGTCTCGCATGCTGCGCAGTGGAGATGATGCACACTGCATCCAGCCGTTATGATCTTGATAGATATGGTATAATGTTCCGCGCAAGCCCACGGCAATCAGACGTAATGATTGTTGCTGGCACATTAACTAATAAAATGGCAGCAGCGTTGCGTAAGGTTTATGATCAAATGGCAGATCCAAAGTATGTTATTTCCATGGGAAGTTGTGCAAATGGTGGTGGTTATTATCATTACTCTTACTCAGTAGTCCGAGGTTGTGACAGGATTGTACCAGTTGATGTGTATGTTCCTGGGTGCCCTCCAACTGCTGAAGCATTGCTATATGGAATATTATGCTTACAAAATAAAATAAAAAGAACTGAGAATATAAAGTATGGATGAGATTGAAAAACATATAAAAACAAAGCTTAAGTGTGAATGTATTCGTAGGGATGGTGATTCTATTGTAATGCATTCAACTTTAGATGATATAGAAAAGCACTTACTCTTTTTACGCGATAATAAAAAATGCAGATTTGAGTTATTAGTTGATATTTTTGGCGTTGACTATCCAGATAGAGAAAGGCGTTTTGATGTTGTATATAATTTACTCAGTATCGTACACAATATCAGAATACGCGTGAAGCTTCAATTATATGAAAGTGATATGCCTACAAGTGTAGTAAAAATATTTAGTACAGCATCGTGGTTTGAACGTGAAGTGTTCGATATGTATGGAATAGAGTTTTCTGGCCATCCTGATCTTCGTAGGATTCTCACAGATTATGGATTTAAAGGCTATCCAATGTTGAAGGATTTTCCACTCACTGGTTATGAAGAAGTAAGATATGATATAGAAGCAAAAAAAGTTGTGTACAATCCAATAAATTTACCACAAGATTTTCGTACATTTGAGAGTCTGTCACCTTGGGAAGGTAAAAAATAAAAGGAGTATAAAATGATAATACAAAGAAAAAAAATATCTTTAATTGGTGCAGGAAATATTGGTGGTACACTTGCTCATATGATCGCGCTAAGGGAACTCGGAGACGTTGTTTTACTTGACATTAACGATGGCATTCCACAAGGTAAGGCGCTGGATATAGCTGAATCATCCCCTATTGATGGGTTCAATGTTAGTCTAATCGGTACAAGTAAATATGAAAATATAAAAGGCTCTGATGCAATCATTATAACTGCCGGTATTGCTAGAAAATCAGGAATGAGCAGGGATGATCTACTAAAAACTAATGCTGTAGTGATGAAAGAGATTGGGGAAAACATCAAACAATACTCTCCAAATGCGTTTGTTATAGTTGTTACCAATCCACTGGACGCTATGGTTTCAGTAGTGTATAAGTATTCAGGTGTTTCAACTAATATGATAGCTGGTATGGCAGGAGTACTTGATTCTGCTCGTTTTCGTTATTTTCTTGCAAATGAATTAAATGTTTCCGTTGAAGATGTAACTGCTTTTGTACTTGGAGGACACGGCGACACTATGGTACCGATGATCAATTGTGCCTCTGTTGCTGGTATCCCACTTGCCCAAATGATTGATATGGGCTTAATTACACAGAAAAAAGTCGATAAGATAGTTGAACATACGCGTAATGGTGGGAAAGAAATAGTTGATTTACTTCAGTCTGGTTCTTCATACTATTCCCCTGCTTCTTCTGCTATATGCATGTTAGAATCATATTTAAAAGATAAAAGACGTATACTGCCATGTGCTGCTCACTTGAGTGGTGAATATGGAATAAAAGATTTGTTTATTGGTGTTCCTGTGATCATCGGCAAAAACGGAATTGAAAAAGTAATTGAAGTCAAAATGAACAGTAGTGAGCAAGAAATGTTCAATAAATCTGTAGGAGCAGTAAAAGAGTTAGTAGAATTAGCTTCAAAGAATTAAAAGCTGTAACTTATTCCGATTTCTATGTTATTTTTGCTTGTGAATTCCTCTTACGTTGGCAGTGCTATAGCTGCATAAAAGTGATTATAATAAGTAAAAATCCTTATCTTTCTACTAACAGTGTAATAAATGCCTATTTTCCCCTGGTAAGTAAAGTAGGAAAGAAAAATTCTTCGTTCTCAGCTTTGCCAAATCCTCCACCAACACCACAATATAAAGCAAGTGGCTTTGTACTTGTATCATAATAGAGATTTACCATTTCTACACAAGAATATGATGTAAGATTATGATATTTATTTTCAAATCGATCTTTGATTTTCATATTATTAATTAAATGAACAAATTCATATTCAAATCTATTATTACCTGTAAAATAGCCCAAAGCAATGCTATCAAAGTGAGAGTTCAGACTAGTTAAACCAATTACAACCAGCTAAAGCTGGTAGTTAAAAAAAATGCATGTAAAGCAGATTATGAGTTTAAAAACT
>JARBCG010000087.1 GCA_028803175.1 Wolbachia sp. | reverse complement strand
GTACAGAACACTAAATGGTACTTTAAATTAAACGTACTGTGAGAGCTATGTTTCTAATCCATACTAAACCATACTAAAGTAGTCCAATACTAAAGTATATTATACTAAAGTGTTTGCCTTAAGGCGAGGGTGTTAACCTACCCACCTCACTACATAAAAATTAAGTGTCTTATCACTATAACATCTGAAAAGTTTTGTTTGTGTTGGCCACTTCATAGAAAATTATCATTGACTTTTTATACATTTCATATTAGGTATATTTAATACCTGTGAAGTATGTGGTTTTTATGCACACAAATATGATTCAACCAAATAAAACAAATGAAAAATTATTAATAGGAGTAATTGGTTCTTTATTATTTATAATAGCTCTACCATCAGTATTTCTTTTAGCCAAGTTGGCTACAGGATTAGCTATGATCTCAATTGCAACAATAGCAGTCAAAATTACTTCAAAAATAATATCAAATGCTCTTTGGCAGAATGATCAAGATCAGGATAAAAATCATATCACGAAAAATAAAGTTATGAATATTGCCATTGGGTTAGCATCTGTATTTGTAGGTGGAATATCGCTATTAATTGTAGCAAAAACAGGGTTAATTGCAGCGTGTGCAGCTGTTACTGCTTTAGCTTTGCATGAATGTTTCAGAGATGAAAAAATAGGTAAAGATGTAAACTTATGGTTCGATGAAAAGGCTCAGAGCACAACTGATTTTATTATTAAAGGAGTTGAAGAGTTCACTTCTTCTAAAACTCCTCAGACGTCTGAGACATTTGTTGCTGTTTAGCCAGTGGAGCTGGCTTTTAAGTTTTAGTTATGTTTCTTGGTTCCAGTCCTTTTCAAATGTTGCAAGCCCCTGATTAGTTAATGGATGACTAACTAATTGTCTCAGTATTTTTGCTGGCATGGTAATTGAGTCAGCTCCAAGCTTTGCTGCCTTAATTATATGTGCTGGACTTCTTACTGATGCAACAAGAACCTTAGTCTCAAAGCAATAGCTAGAGTACATAATACATATATCTTCTACCAGCGATAAGCCACAATAACCTATATCATCAATACGACCAACAAAAGGAGAAAGAAAACAAGCACCGGCCTTAGCAGCAAGCAGTGCTTGTCCAGGAGAAAAACATAACGTCATGTTAACAGGTATTTTATGCTCTGTCCATAACTTTTTACAAGAAATTAATCCTTCATGCGTAAGTGGCAATTTTATTACAACATTATCAGCAATTTTTGCTAACCTAATGCCCTCTTTAATCATTTCTGCGTGATTATCCGCAACAACTTCAACACTTACAGGACTCTTTTCACCTACAATTTTACATATCTCACTCACTAAGTCTTCGTATTTATCTTTACGTCCTGATTTTACTATCAATGAAGGATTAGTTGTTATACCATCAATGAATTCCTTTAATTCTATAATTTCATTTAAATCAACACTATCAAGAAAAATTTCCATACTACCCCTCTATAAAAAACAACGCATGACTTACTGATTAATGCTATCAAGATAACCAAAGTGTATATTAATCCTTTTATTTTTAAATGATTTCTCATCATGAATCAAACGATCAAAAACTTGAATGTGATTCGTTATAATATTGCAATTATTATTTGCAACTTCTAAAACACCATTATCAATTACAATCTTTTCTTCCTTTTGGTTATTCACCTTAACAGTTACTACAGCAGGCAATAAATAAATCAAATAAGGGGCATGATCAGCTAAAATCACAAGATCACCTTCTAGCCCATTTACTGAAAGAGAAAATACTTCATTGAACGAAATTTGATCATTAGGAGAAAAAAACTGTACCTTAAAAGTATTCATAATCTTTAATTTTTAGTTTCAGCTTTTATCAATTCCGCTTTTTTTATTGCCTCATCGATGTTTCCAACCATATAAAAAGCAGCTTCCGGCAAGTGATCATACTTGCCCTCAACAATACCTTTAAAACTAGAAATAGTATCAGAAAGTGAAACAAACTTACCAGATATACCAGTAAATATTTCTGCAACATGGAAAGGCTGAGAAAGAAATTTCTGAATTTTACGCGCTCTATCAACAATAATCTTATCTTCATCAGACAATTCATCCATACCAAGTATGGCAATAATATCCTGTAATGACTTATAAGTTTGCAATATACGCTTTACTTCATAAGCAACTTGATAATGCTCTTCACCAATCATTTCAGAAGATAAAGACTGAGAAGTAGAATCAAGTGGATCAACAGCAGGATATATCCCCATTTCAGCTATTTGTCTTGACAATACTGTAGTTGCATCAAGGTGAGAAAATGTAGTTGCCGGAGCGGGATCAGTTAAATCATCTGCAGGAACATATATAGCTTGCACAGAAGTAATAGAACCAGAAGTTGTTGAAGCTATTCTTTCTTGCATTGCACCCATATCAGTTGCAAGTGTTGGCTGGTAACCAACAGCTGACGGTATTCTTCCAAGCAAAGCAGAAATCTCAGAACCAGCTTGAGTAAATCTGAAAATGTTATCTACAAAAAACAGAACATCTTGATTTTCCTTATCACGAAAATATTCTGCCATAGTGAGCGCTGTTAAAGCAACTCTAGCTCTTGCACCTGGAGATTCATTCATCTGACCATAAACTAAAACAGCTTGAGATTCCTCATGCTCATTTATATTTATTACATTTGAAGTGATCATCTCGTGGTAAAGATCATTACCTTCACGTGTCCTCTCCCCCACCCCTGCAAATACAGAAAACCCTTTATGAGCTTTTGCTATGTTATTAATTAATTCCATTATTAGAACTGTTTTACCAACACCAGCACCACCAAATAAACCGATTTTGCCACCTTTCAGATATGGTGCAAGAAGATCTATAACTTTTATACCTGTAACTAAAACTTCTTCTTGTATTCTTTGTTCAGTAAAACTTGGCGGCTCTCTATGTATAGGCTCTAAATCAAACTTTCCATTCAGTGGACCACGCTCATCTATCAACTCACCAACAACATTAAAAACTCTCCCTAAAGTAGCACGTCCAATTGGTACTGATATTGGAGCACCTGTATCAATAAATTCATCACCCCTTGATATACCATCTGTACTATCCATTGCAATGCAACGAACTATACTATCACCTATATGTTGTGAAACTTCCAAAATCAATCTCTTATCTTTATATTTTAATTTACTTCTTAAAGCATTAAATATCTTAGGTGGTACATTTTCAAACTTTACATCAATAACCGCTTGGGTTACCTTAACTACTTTACCTATATTCATCTTTTTATCGCTTGGCATCACAAATCCACAAAGATCCAACAAGTTCTACATTATTAATAAGAGAGTTGCAACATTAAAACGCTTATTAACTGCGTTTTATCATAAATAAAGCAAATGCATTAAGTAACCAAGTAATAATAAATAACACTAAACTCAGTGCATAAGCAGCAAGGGTTTGTGCACTGTTAAAATCTTGATCTCCAGTAAGTAATGTGGCAATTTGTACAGTTACAGTAGTCACTGAATTAAGAGGATTAAAAGTAAAATTCGCATTAATTCCGACAGCCATTAATACAATCATTGTCTCACCTATAACCCTTGAAATTGACAATAGAACAGCACTTAAAATTGTAGGCATTGCATAAGGTATTATGATATGCCACACAGTTTCTGACTGAGTTGCCCCAAGTGCCATAGAACCGTAACGCAAGCTTTTTGGTACAGATCTTATCGCATCTTCTAACAAGGAAATAATAAATGGAAGAATCATTATTGCAATTGATAATCCTGCAACTAAAGCACTTTCTGAGTGCATACTAAAACCAAAAAAATTTACTATCCGTTTCACAAAAAAAGATAAAAAAACAACTGAAAAATATCCATATACAACTGTAGGAATAGCAGAAAGAATTTGCAAAGTGGTATTCACTATATAACGTACCTTTTCACTAGCATATTCGCTAATATATATTGCAGAAAATAAGCCAAGTGGAACAACAACCAACATTGCTACAATAGTTATAAGTAAAGTACCAACCAAAAGTGGTGTTATACCAAAGCACCCTACCTTTTCCTCATTTATCATCACCACGTTATGATTCCATTTTAAGCAGAATAAAAATTCTGAAATAGATACTTTATAAAAAAAACTAATAGATTGAGTTACAATAGATAATATTATGAATAAAGTAACAAAGAATGATGCAGCTAAAGCAATAAATAATACGAATTTCACTGCTTTGTACCTTCGATTCTTAAAAAGCAAAGGAAATATAAGACACAGTAATAATAAAGCTATGCAAGTTATAATATAATCATCTTGCGTTATTAATAATCCAGCTAATATCCATAAAGAACTAAGCAATAAATAATATTTAACCTTACCTATTCGTTTAAATTTATTAAAACAAAACAAAAAAACCAATAATACAGATATAAAAAAGACTGCTGCCACGTTTAATATAAACTCATTTTTTTATATATTTTATCTTACAGTAATATCATACAAGTTAACTACTATTTGACAATAAAGCAAAATAACTTAAAATAACTAATTATATTAATATAAAAACGATGAAGAGAACATTTCAACCAAAAAATTTAATAAGAAAGCGTAGGCATGGATTTCGTACACGTATAGCAACAAGAGCTGGAAGAAAAATTCTAAATAGACGCCGTTCACTAAGATGTAATAAGTTATGTGCATGATAAAACTATCAAGCATAAAAAAAAAGATTTTTCTTTAGCTTTTAAGAACAAGTTAGCACCTAATAGTTCTTTTTATCGTGGGATTTATATATCATTATATGCAATAAAAGAAGAAGAACCTGAAAAGTGCATTAATATTGTCAGGGTAGGTTTTGCTGTAAGTAAAAAAATAGGAAAAGCAACAAAAAGAAACAAAATAAAAAGACGACTTAGAATGCTTGCAAGAACAATCATTCTAAATATAAACAATATAGGACGTTACTATATAATACTCACTAATAAAAATATTATACAAGCAAGCTGTCAAAATTTACACAAAGATCTAACTATTTGCTTAAAAAGAATAAAATAAGAAAAAACATTAATTAAAGTATTTACAACTATATTGTTTATGATAATATGGTCAAAATTTTCAAATTAAAATTAATAGGTGTGGTTAATGACAGAGTATACAAAAGCAAAAAATAACCTGTTTAAAGTTGAAGAGCAAAATCCATTTGAAAAGGAAAGAAACCATAGGAGCTTCAGAGACGATTGGAAATCAGCAAAAGATCAAGCGGATTATTTAAATAAAAATTCTATAAATAAGAATCTTAATATAGAACAAAACTTAAAATTCAAAAAAAACTAAAAGTTTTCCAAAGAACCTACTTCACAATTATCAGAGAATACATTAAGCGTCCACATAAAAGACAAGATAGACAACGCGGCTAAAGCCATAGCATAAAACTTCTAAAGTCAAAAAACAAAGAGTAGAAATAAGAGAAATATTTTAGCTTGTTAAACCAAAAGAGATCTTTATAAACTTGGCAGCGACCTACTCTCCCTTTTCAAGTACCATCAGCGCTAAAAAGTTTCACTTCCGAGTTCGAGATGAGATCGGGTGTCTCATTTTTGCTATAGCCACCAAGTTAACAAAAATCCTTTAAGTTCAACAAGCCTTCACCTAACATTTAACACTGCATATACACACACAGAAAGCAAATAAATCAATCAGGCTATTAGTACTAGTTAGCTTCATATGTTACCATACTTCCACACCTAGCCTATCAACGTGGTAGTCTCCCACGGCCTTAATTGGGAAATCTTTTTGAAGAGGGTTTCTTGCTTATATGCTTTCAGCAATTATCCCGTCTATACATAGCTACCCAGCGATGCTATTGGCATAACAGCTGGTACACCAGAGGTATATCCATCTCGGTCCTCTCGTACTAGAGTCAGACCTTCTCAAAT
>JARBCG010000086.1 GCA_028803175.1 Wolbachia sp. | reverse complement strand
CCTCGTTATAGATTACCAATCATATTATTTAAATGGAAAAAAGCCAAGAATCTCCTCCGCCTACTTTGTTGGTTAATCCATAGTTGGTATATATAGTGCACCCATTTGTCTGGAATATTTTTTTCAAAGTAATCCGAATTTTTGTAATTCCAGATATAAAAATTCCTCAATGGAGCAATAGCTGAAAATCATAGGTTACTTGCTAGTTAATACACTGATTATGAAACAATCTATGTTACCATCCAAAACAGAATTTATATTGCCTACTTCATATCCTGTCCTTAAATCCTTTACCATTTGATACGGGTGCACGACATATGATCTAATTTGATTACCCCAACCTATATCACATTTTCTGCCATATTCTTCAGCCATTTTTTTTTCTTTCTTTTCCAGCTCAATTTGATATAAGCGTCCTTTGAGCAATTTTAGTGCCTCATCTTTATTTTTATGTTGAGAACGGCCGTTTTGACACTGAACTACAACACCTGTTGGAATATGTGTAATGCGTACTGCACTTTCAGTTTTATTCACATGCTGCCCGCCTGCCCCAGAAGCACGATAGGTATCAATCTTTAGATCCTTCTCATCTACGACAATGCTAATTGAATCCTCAATAACTGGAGTCACCCCTACACCTGCAAAACTAGTATGACGTTTACCATTCGCATCAAATGGCGATATTCTCACAAGCCTATGGATTCCGCTTTCACTTTTCGTCCACCCATAAGCTTTTTCTCCAATTATCTTTATCGTTACAGATTTTATACCGACTGCGTCTCCATCTAATTTCTCTACAATCTCAACTTTAAAATTGTGACAAGTTTCTGCCCATCTCATATACATGCGCATAAGCATTTCAGCCCAATCATTACTCTCAGTACCACCTGCTCCTGAGTGAATTTCTAAAAAGCAATCGTTATCATCTTCTTCACCAGAAAATAAGGATTCAGTCTCTTTATATTTAATTAGCTTCTCTAATTTCACTAATTCATTTTCAACTTCAGAGAAAAATCCTTCATCATTTTCATTAAGAGCTGATTGCATTAAACCAATAGCATTATTGTAGTCAAGCTCTAGATTTACAAATGACTCTATATCATTTTTAATCTTAGAGCGTTCTTTTAAGATTTCTTGTGCCTTTCTATTATCTTGCCATAGGTTATCATCTAAAGATTGAGGCTCTAATTCTTCAAGACGTAATTTTAATTTTTCTATGTCAAAGACACCTCCTGATGAGGGAAATACTCTCATTTAAGTTCTGAAAATATTCAAGAATTTCGGAATGAGTTTTCATTAGGCTTTGGATTTTAGTATATTTATTATTAGTAGTAATAACAATAAACAAAATAGAAATTTAACCATATAGTAGTTAATTTAAAATAATCTTATTATACTCTCATAATCGAAAAAATCAAGTCTATGTTTTTTTTATTTATTAAAAATTAAGGTATAATCATGAATGTTGATACAAATTCTCACTATGGTTTAGATAGAAAAGTTATCAGTGACTTAATCGAGTCAATAAATAACCAAGATCTAGAAAATATTCATGATATTATAAAAAAAATAGATAGCGTTCAACTAGCTTACTTCTTGTCAACTTCAATTAATGATCACAGAGAAAGGCTAATTAATATTCTTGATCAGCATTCATTAAGCAGTGCACTTGTTCATGTAGTGCCAGATTTGCAAGTAGAGATCATAGACACTTTGGGAGAAAAAAATACGGCAGAGTTATTAATACTTTTAAACGTGGAAGATATAGTAACTATAATGAAAGACTTAGATAAAAAGTCTGTAGAAAGTATACTTTGTTATCTACCCAATAAAACTAAAAAATCAGTAGAGGAATTACTAGCGTATCCAGAAGAAAGTGCAGGAAGACTAATACATAAAGATATGGTCATAGCACCTGAGTATTGGACAATAAGCCAGCTTACAGAATTTCTGCGTAATTATAAGAAAATACCAGAAAAGTTTTATCAGATTTTCATTATTAATTCAAGATTAGAGCCAATAGGCAGTGTTCATTTAAACAAGATAATATCTCACTCAGGAGATACTGTAATACAGGAGATAATGGACGACGATATAAAGATAATCAAAACTGGAGTAGATCAAGAGGAAGTTGCAAGAGTATTTCAAGATTATTCTTTATTATCAGCTCCGGTAGTAAATAAACATGGTAAAATTATTGGTGTAATCTTAATCGGAGACGTAATTAAAGTAGTTCAGCAAGAAACAGAAGAAGATGCACTAAAAATTGGTGGAGTGCTATCTAAAACAGATATTAATACTCCTTTACATAAAACAATAATAACAAGACTCCCATGGTTATTATTTAACCTTTTAGCTGCAACTATATGCTCAATAGTAACCGGGTTCTTCGAACAAACAATAAAGAATTTTATAATATTACCTATTATTATGCCAATAATAGCTTCAATGAGTGGAAATTCAGGATCTCAAACAGTGACACTTACAATTAGAGCGCTTGCAACAAAACATCTCACTGAACAAAATGCAAAAAGAATACTCATGAAAGAGCTATACATAGGTTGCATAAATGGAATAATATTATCAACCATTTCATTAACAGTAATAGCTATGAGATTTCACGATTTTGAGATAGAAATAATTTTCGTAATTTCAATGATCATGATGTCAGTTATTGCAACATTTATTGGAGCTTTTATTCCCATCATGCTACACCGTTTAAAATCTGACCCAGCTGTCTCTTCTTCGATTCTAACATCAGCAACAACTGATATCCTTTCAGCTTTAATCTTTCTTGGGCTGGCAACTATATTTTTATTAAATAGCTAGTAGCTTTTCCAAAAGCACCATTATTTCAAGTTTTTTATCCATTTATCTTACATTACAAAATAGGCGATTTATAGATGCTATTGGGTATTTGCCGTTAAGTTATGCTATAGGAAAATGGCGCAAATGTTAACTGGTATTACAACAGAAAAGCAATGTTAAAATATGCTATAGAATAGCTATGAGGACTTCCTTGTTCTTCGATATACTTCTGTAAATCTGTAGAATTCACATTGCCAACTATAACAGCAAAGTATCCTCTTTCCAAAGGTGCTGACCCAAATATCTTTTTCTTAAGTGTTCAAATTCCTGGAATAACTTACGACTACTCTTTCCCTGTTGTTTGACCTGTAAGTATTCTATATCTGTACTTAGTACAGAACACTAAATGGTACTTTAAATTAAACGTACTGTGAGAGCTATGTTTGTAATCCAT
>JARBCG010000085.1 GCA_028803175.1 Wolbachia sp. | reverse complement strand
ATGGATTACAAACATAGCTCTCACAGTACGTTTAATTTAAAGTACCATTTAGTGTTCTGTACTAAGTACAGATATAGAATACTTACATATAGAATACTTACAGGTCAAACAACAGTGCGTAGAAAAGAAATTATCATGGAAGTATGTACTGCAAACTACGCAGATATCGTAAGGGGTAGTATTACTCCTGACCATATGCTAATCTCTATGTCTCCTAGCATGGTGCTATATAAGTTGGTACAGTATATTAAGTGAAAGAGTAGTCATAAGTTATTCCAGGAATTTGAACGCTTAAAAAAAAGAAAAAAAGGAAAGGATATTTGGGGCAGCACCTTTGGCAAGAGGATACTTTGCTGTTACATTTGGCAACCTGAATTCTACAGATGTACAGAAGTATATCGAATGATTTTAACATCTAGTTTTTAAACTCATAATCTGCTTTACATGCGTTTTTTAAACTACCAGCTTTAGCTGGTTGTATTTTATCTATTTTACCTAAAATCTCTGTATGGATCAGAGTTTCCTAAATTGCCTTAGTAGGATAGATTAATCATTCTTAAACAGAGAGTTTTATGGTATTTGGTTCTACTATTACATTGGTTCTGCGAGAAAGCAAAAATGACCGGAATTTCATACATCGGTGCAACTTTGATCACAGTTTACCACCCAAAAAGTATATCAAATAAAAAAGTATTCAAAGGACTTGCAGGACTTGGCAAAAGAGCAAAAGGCTGGTTCTTTCTATCATTTAGATAGTTTTTGATTATTTAAAAAATAAGTTTAAAATTTAACATTCTTGTTATAGATCACCAATTAATTTTTTATTACACATTATATCTACCATTGTTTCATATTGTTTAAATGGTAAAAAGCCAAGAACCTCCTCTGTCTGCTTTGCTGGTTAATCCATAGTTGGCGTTACCATATCGCTATATCTAGAATATTGTGTAGCATAATGCAAAGACGTATTACCATAACTATCTTGAGCATTAATCAGTTTGTTTTTTTCTTCATCACCTATTGATGTGAGTAAAAATTCAGCAGTAGCTTCTCTTCCATCAATTGCAATGCAATAATGTTTGCCCAATATTATCTTTCACACTTATGTAAATATCAGTATATAACTCATCAGTACTTGGTTCTTTACTGTCCTTGGCAAAGTTTTCTGACTTTTTAACTAAATCACGTATTTCTTTATCAAATTGCTTGTATTCTTCCTCAGAGACAATTTTTCTATCTATCATATACTGTTTCAAAGTTTCTATAGGATCACGATTTTGTTTCATATCTTCAACTTCTTCTTTTGAGCGGTAAGTAGCAGGATCCGACATTGAGTGGCCACGATACCTGTATGTCTTCATTTCAAGAATCATAGGACCTTTGCCACTGCGTGAACGCTCAGCTGCTTCATAGGTAGCGTTATAAACAGAGAAAAAATCCATGCCTTGAACCTGTTTTCCTGGAATACCAAAGTTTTCTCCTCTTTTATATAGCTCAGTTACCAAAGTGGATCTTTGTACAGAAGTTCCCATTGCGTATTCATTATTTTCTATGATGTAAACCACAGGTAACTTCCATAAAGATGCCATATTAAATGATTCATATACTTGTCCTTGATTTGCAGCACCATCACCAAAATATGTAAATACAACGTTATCTTTTTTCTTATATTTATTAGCAAATGCTATTCCTGTCCCAATTGAAACCTGCGCTCCAACTATTCCATGTCCGCCAAAGAATTTTTTTTCAATGTCAAATATATGCATAGAACCGCCTTTACCCTTTGAGCATCCTGTTTCTCTGCCGGTAAGCTCTGCCATTACAACATTTGGATCAGAGTCACATGCAAGCATTAAGCCATGATCTCTATAACTTGTAATAAAAGAGTCGCAAGGTTTTGATGCAGCATGAGTTCCAACTGCAACTGCTTCTTGTCCTATCGATAAGTGACAAAATCCTCCTATTAATCCCATTCCGTATAATTGTCCTGATTTTTCCTCAAATCTACGTATGAGTAGCATTTTCTTGTAAAACTCAATAATCTGTTCTTTGGTGAAATTTTCTTTTTTCATAGTGATTTCTAATTTACTTCTTTGTGTTAAACTAACATAATATCAGAAATTTTTAATATTTTGTAACAATATCTGTATGTATTATTATTGGCTTAAAGCTTTCCATATTATTTCTATCATTATGTGGATGGCAGGCATGCTTTATTTACCAAGACTTTATGTTTATCATGCGACTACAAAACCAAAGTCTGAGAATGACAGTTTGCTTCAAATAATGGAGAAAAGACTTTTGAGGTATATAATAAACCCTGCAATGCTCTTATCTCTTGGTCTGGGAATAACGTTAATGATTATGAGAGAAGCGTACCGTGAAGGGTGGTTTCATATGAAAGCATTTGCAGTATTTTTGATGTTAATTATTCATATACTGCTTGCAAAATACAGAAAAGATTTTGCAATGGGCGCAAACAAGAAAACTCATGTTTATTTTCGTGTTTTAAATGAAGCAGTAACAGTATTAATAATAATCATAGTTATTATGGTTGTTGTAAAACCATTTTAGTTCACACTACACTTGCAACATAAGCCATATAAGGTACAGTGTTTTCTTCATAAATTTGACTTTTACCAAGTTATGGCATTATTGCATCAAGGTTATAAGGGGCGTATCATGGTAAACAATCATGAAAATCCGAGTAGTAAGTTAAAACAAACTAATTGTCATTGCTTCCAAGGTTGCCAAGTTTTATAAAGTTAATTATCCTAAAGAGGTTTATTGATAACATCGAAATCATACAGTATGCTTGTTAAAAAAGAGCCGGAAATAATGGAAGAAAAATTGATATACTACTTTAGCCAAAACAAATGTGATGGCAGTGCAGAGATGAAAAATCTGCTGGGAGGGAAGGGGGCAAATTTAGCAGAAATGTACAGTGTTGGCATTCCAGTTCCACCAGGTTTCACGATTTCTACTTCAGCTTGTAAGGTTTACTATCAGAATCATGAGCTGTCCAGTGGCTTGCATAGTGAAATCAAAAAATACATGGTAATGCTTGAAAATGACGTTGGATGTAAGTTTGGAGATGTAAGTAATCCTTTATTAGTTTCCATACGTTCTGGTAGTGTCAATTCAATGCCTGGCATGCTTGATACTATTTTAAATGTTGGTCTGAATGATGAAACTGTTGTTGGGCTAGCAAAAAAAAGTGGTGGACGTTTTGCTTACGATAGCTATTGTCGATTCATCACTATGTATTCTAATGTTGTATTGCAGCTTAATCACAATTTGTTTCAAAGTGTTATTGACAATGAGCAACGTAAGAATGGGGTAAAGAGCTTAGCTGAACTTGATGTTTATATTCTAAAAGGAATAGTTAATAGCTTCAAAAAGATAGTACATGAGAACATAGGTAAACCTTTTCCACAGAATGTTGAAGAGCAGTTATTAAGCTCAGTTAATGCAGTATTTGCATCTTGGAAAAATGACAGAGCTACTTGCTATAGGCGCATACATAATATCTCTGAAGATCTTGGCACTGCAGTTAACGTGCAGGCAATGGTTTTTGGTAATTTGAACAATAATTCTGCAACTGGAGTGATATTTACGCGAAATCCTTCAACTGGAGAAAAAAGATGTTTTGGTGAATTTTTGGTCAATGCTCAGGGTGAAGATGTAGTTTCTGGTGTTTACACTCCAATGCCAATTGATGGAGAACAGAAAGATACTCTAGAGAAATTAATGCCAAGTGTTTACAAAGAACTACGTGATGTGTGTGAAAAGCTCGAAAGGCATTACAAAGACATGCAGGATATCGAATTCACTATTCAGGACAGCAAATTATGGGTTTTGCAGACTAGATCGGGTAAAAGGACTGCTGAAGCTGCTATTCGCACAGTAGTTGACATGGTAGATGAAGGGATAATTACTAAAGAAGAAGGAATACTGAGAATTGATTCAAAAACTTTTGATAATTTGCTGCACCCAGTTCTTGATGTTAAAACTAATCAAAAGGTAATAGGGAATGGCCTTCCTGCTTCACCAGGAGTTTCTTCTGGGTATGTAGTTTTTAATACAAATGATGCTAAAAAAGCTGCAGAACATGGAAAGAAAGTAATCTTAGTTAGGTCAGAAACAAGTCCTGAAGACATTAATGGAATGAACGTTGCAAGTGGTATAGTGACAGCAAGGGGTGGAATAACATCACATGCTGCTGTTGTAACACGAGGAATGGGTAAACCTTGTATCTGCAGTGTAGGTGGACTTTATATAGATAAGGACGAAACTTCTTTTTCATTAGGAGAAATAAAAGTAAATAGAGGTGACCCAATTACTATAAACGGTAGCACAGGGGAGGTAATGCTTGGTATTTTGCCTACAATTTTGCCTGAATTATCACAAGAGTTTAAAACAGTAATGAATTGGATAGATGATGTCAAAACAATCAAAGTAAGAGCAAATGCTGACACTCCAAAGGATGCAAAAATCGCCAAAGAATTTGGTGCAGAAGGCATAGGTTTGTGCCGCACAGAGCACATGTTTTTCGCCAGTGACAGGATTGAGTTCATTCAAAGATTGATCATAGCTGAAGATAGAGATGAAAGAGCAAGTGCTTTAAGTAAATTGGAGGAAATGCAGAAGTCTGATTTCAAGGAAATATTTTCTATCATGGAAAATAAGGAAGTTACTATACGCTTGCTTGATCCTCCCTTGCATGAGTTTTTACCTAACAATCGATCTACTGTAGAAAAAATAGCTAAGTCACTTAATAAATCAGTTGAGTCAGTAGAAAGTAAAATAGCACAGTTATCGGAAAAAAATCCAATGCTTGGGCATCGAGGTTGTAGGCTTGCTATTTCTCATCCTGAAATATATAGCATGCAGATCAGAGCAATACTCAATGCAGCGGATGAGTTACAGAAAGAGCAAGGCATAGAAGTTAAGCCTGAAATTATGATTCCTTTCATAATGAGTGAAAAAGAGTTCATTTTAATATGTGAGTTAGCAAAAAAAGAGTCCTTTGTCATCCCAAATAACACTGGTAATCCTTCACTGGAAAAGTTTAGTGTGAAGTATTCAATTGGAACGATGATAGAACTACCAAGAGCAGCGTTAATTGCTGATAAGATAGCACAACATGCAGAGTTTTTTAGTTTTGGTACTAATGATTTAACACAAACAACTATGGGGCTATCAAGAGATGATTCAGTTAATTTTCTTGATGCCTATAAAGAGAATAATGTATTTGAAAATGACCCATTTGAAGTACTGGACGTTGAGGGAGTTGGCAAGCTAATAAAAATAGCTATTGAAAGAGGTAGAAAGACTCGTAAGGAAATAAAGCTTGGTATATGTGGAGAACATGGTGCAGATCTAAAATCCATAGAGTTTTTCATTAGGTCAGGTTTAGACTACGTATCATGCTCTCCTTATAGAGTGCCAATTGCAAAGTTAATAGCTGCGCAGTTTAGCATCAAGCTTCTTCAAAACACTTGATTTTCGATGGCAATAATGTAGGAGATTCTTTAGAGTTTTTAGTTATTATATGCTAAAATTAGCATATAATTTTTAAACTTTTGTATCACTTGGAAATCTCAGAATAAAAAAAGTTAGTACTGAATTTTACCATTGAATAATAAGTTCTATCAGAACGACAAAGTGATTGATGAATTAATGCAGCAAACTTATATGCTAGAATACAATCTTGACTCTTTATCACACAAGTTTGAAGAGTTAAAAACGCTAACTATGGATTAGAAGGAAACAAAAAAGCCAGGGAAATATGGTAAACTCTAATATTATGAAAAAATTAAGGATGTACACCAGTGAAAAAGAATAGCATAGAATTATTTTGCTTTGTAGATGGTTTTTGCAAAATAGTAGATGAAAAATGTGCAGATAAATTATCTACCTAAATCCAGATGCGAAAATTTTAAAGCTTTTTATCTATTTTACCTAAAATCTCTGTATGGATCGGAGTTTCCTAAATTGCCTTAGTAGT
>JARBCG010000084.1 GCA_028803175.1 Wolbachia sp. | reverse complement strand
CTCATAGCTATTCTAACGATTTCAACATCGAGTTTTTAAACTCATAATCTGCTTTACATGCGTTTTCTTTAACAACCAGCTTTAGCTTGCTGTAATTGATTACAAAGTTTAATATTACCATTGTTTAATACATGCTTGCCCCGCGGAAAATCGCCACTTTTCTAAAGTGTAGATTATGATTTCAACCAAATGTTAGGTCGGATCGCACAAGAGCAAGTTTTTTTGATTATAAACTCTTCCCTATACCAATTTTAGTATAATACAAAACCAGCTATAATAACCAACTTTAACCAATAATACATAGGGCATTTTATACTAAACTATTCCCCAAAAAATCCCTATATTTCTATAATCCATTAATTTTATCTATTCAGCACTATGGCTTAAAGAACAATAGCCAATAGGTTTTGAAGAAGCCACCGCTCAGCGCGGTTATTTGTCAATTGAATATTTTCCGGATCATCTAAAAATCTCCACATCGTTGGTTCGAATTTCATGATATTTTTTGCTATTCAAGAAGCTCCAATAGCCTTGGAAGATTAGCTATTCCTTTCAAGTAATATCTTATTAGTTTTCGCAATTTTTTGGCAAACCTACTAAATCTTAAAATACCTATTTCGCCTTTTAATAAAGCTTTTTTAGTCTAAATAGTTCGGTAGTAACATCTTCCAAATAGCATCACAAAATTTTCACTTCACTGTTCCAACTGTGAGATAATCTCTCAAAATCTCTTAGATAAATGAACTCAACAAATTTACCCTTTTCTTCTAGGTGTACAGTTTCACTTTACTTAATACTTAACCTACTGTATTCATTTTTAATGAAATGTTGCTTAATCAAGACATGTTACAACTATTGATCTTAATAGCTATTATCACTTCAGTTACATTTTTTGGTTATTTAGTTCCTATAGAAGTAAAAACTTTTCTATATTCGATAAGCCTGAGTATCAAAGAGGTTTTGTTATTCATAATGCCTTTTATTGTTTTTGCCTTAATTTTTAGTAGTGTAAATAATCTGAAACAATCAGCTATAAAGTTCATAATATTACTTATCATAACAATATTCTTATCAAACCTTACTTCAAGCCTAATAGCTTATTCTGTTGGACGTTTTATTATACAAAATACTCATGAAATACAGAGCATAGGAAAACATCAGGAGGCGATTACTCCTTTATGGTCATTTGAATTACCAATGCTCATTTCTAATTTTCAGGCTCTGGCTTGTGGATTCGCATCAAGCATCGTAGTGTCCATACCTTTACCTCATAAAAGCAAAGAGCTTTCACACAAAATATTAGATTCAACTCTCTTTGTACTTAAGGTGTTTTTGGCCACAATTGTTCCGATATTTGTGCTAGGACTTACTTTAAAAATGCAGCACGATGAGATTTTATCTATAATATTCAGAGATTATTCAATGATTTTTATTATCATTACGTCTGTAACTTACCTTTATATTTTTCTCTTATACGGAGCAGTAAATTCATTCAAGATTACAAGTTGGGTAGCCAGTGTAGGCAATATGATTCCTGCATTTATTACTGCAATGAGCACAATGTCTAGCAATGCAACGATGCCACTTACTCTTGAAGGGGGTAAAAAAAATATCAAACAACATGATATAGTGTCTTCTGTAGTACCAATAACTGCTAATTTTCATTTAGTAGGTGATTGCTTTTTTATTATAATATTATCGATGATAATTGCATCTGGTTATTCATTGTACGCAGCAGATTATATAACTTTCCTTCTATATTTTTTGTTATTTAAGTTTGCTATCGTTGCAGTTCCAGCAGGAGGAATTGTAGTGATGTTACCTATTCTTGAAAAGTATCTTCAATTCTCTCCAGAAATGCTTTCGTTAATCACAACATTATATATAGTATTCGATCCAATAATCACTTCAGCAAATGTTATTGGTAATGGTGCGTTTACTATGATGTTTACAAAACTTTATAATAAACTTAAATAATGTCTATTTTGGCAATCAACACTGTAGATACTGGGAGTTCAATAGCAATAATTGAGAGCAATAGCAATTATTTTACAGAGCATAACTCTGCTATCAATGGTCATGCAGAATCATTTTTTCAGATTTTAGATACCTTATTCAATAAATATAACTATGACTATGATAAAATAAGCCATTTAGCAGTAGTAATCGGTCCAGGAAGTTTTACTGGAATTAGGGTTGGTATATCAGCTGCAAAAGGTATTAGTCTTGCAACAAATAAACCGTTGTACGGAGTGAATGCTCTTGAAGTCCAGGCTTACGCAATATCTACGCTTTGTCAAAATGATAGGAAAAATATTAGAGCTATAATAAAAAATACTCAAGGATACTACACTCAGTTGTTTGATTGTGATTTATTACTGTTGTCAGAGCCTGAGATGATTAATGAAAATGAGCTGAATAATGGTGACTGCACTACATATAGAAATTGTAACTTACCAAAATTAGATGCAAGCCATGCGGGATTATTGATCCGCTATAGATTAGAAAATAAGCAAGAGTTAAGTGAGGCTGAGGTTTTATATTTGAACAAGCCTCAGTATATTAATTAAGATGTGCTAGACATTCACTATTATTCTATAAAAACTGAAGTAGGATAACCTATACAATTTATGTTGATACACAAATTGTATCTTGTATATTGTAATTTTTCTATAATATGTAAATCTTTCATGAGTGTTTTAATTTATATAATAAGTGTTGTGTAGTACTGCTATAAGCATTAAAAGTTACTTAATGAATCGGAATGTAGAATGTAAATATTGTGTTTTTAAATTTTTTGTTATTGTAACGTAGCTAAAAAACTGGTTATTGAAGTTTAATAGTGTCTGTTACTGCTTTTAGGTGTGAGGCTAGAGGGTTATTAGCAGTAACAGGCACTATTAAACTTATTATAGAACTTCTTTAAAGTAAACACCTAATGTATAATATATTATTATTCTTTTAATTTAGAGTATTGTAATACCATACTTGTCGAATGCTAAAAAATTATTAACCATCACTAACCTATATTTGCATAGTAAGTTTGTATATATTATCATATAATTTGTCACTTAGTTTTATAGGGAATAAATCAAGAACTATGGTAAAATTGTTTATACTGTTGGTAATATTTTATTCAAATATATCAGCTGCTTCTGCACCTAATGCTTGGCAATTAGGATTTCAACCACCTGCAACTGAGTTAATGGAAACTGTAACTAAGTCACACTCTTTTGTTATGTTCATAATGTTTGCAGTACTTCTATTTGTATGGTTATTACTTATCTATGTTGTATTTCGTTTCCGTAAGAGCAAAGTATCGGAAGTGAGTAAAGTTACTCACAATATTACTCTAGAAATTTTTTGGACTGTTATTCCGGTAATAATCGTTGCTGTACTTACTATGGAAAATATTAAATTAATAAAAATGCAAGAGGATGTTCCAAAATCTGAATTAACTCTCAAAGTTATCGGTCATCAATGGTACTGGAGTTATCAATATCCAGAGCATCAAGGGTTATCACTTGATAGTTACATTAAAGGAGATAATGACCTTGATATGGAGGATCTACGGTTATTCTCTGTTGACAATCATGTTGCTTTACCTATTGATACTAACGTTCGTTTACAAGTAACGGCAGGTGATGTAATACATAGTTGGGGAGTTCCTGCCTTTGGTATAAAAGTTGATGCAATACCAGGAAGATTAAATGAAGCATGGTTTAATGTCAAAAAACCTGGTATTTACTATGGTCAATGTTATGAGTTGTGTGGTCAAGGTCATGGATTTATGCCAATTGTTGTTGAAGTAGTAAGCAAAGAAGATTTTAATAAGTGGGTCGAAGATAGAAAATTATTAAGTTAAATTTGGAGTATAAATATGAGTGATGTACCAAGTGGTGTAAAACGTTGGCTATTTTCTACTAATCATAAAGACATAGGGACGCTATACATTGTTTTTTCTGTATTAACTGGAATTATTGGCGGGTTATTATCAGTAATTATCCGTACTCAGTTAATGCACGTAAATATACTTAACAATAACTATCAATTATATAATGTCATGGTTACAGGGCATGCATTAATAATGGTGTTTTTTATGATAATGCCTGCTCTGATGGGAGGTTTTGGTAACTGGTTTGTACCACTTATGATTGGTGCTCCTGACATGGCATTTCCTCGTATGAACAATTTAAGTTTTTGGTTGTTAGTATCATCCTTTATTTTGCTCATTATTTCAGTATTTGTTTGTGAAGGCCCAGGTACAGGTTGGACTTTATATCCTCCACTTTCGCAAAGTATATTTCACCCAAGTGCAGGTGTTGACCTTGCGATCTTTGCTCTTCACGTTGCTGGCATGTCATCAATTGTTGGAGCAATTAATTTTATAGTTACTATATTTAACATGCGTGCAACAGGAATGTCATTAACTAAAATGCCATTATTTGTATGGTCTGTCTTGTTAACAGCGTTCATGTTATTAGTTGCTTTACCGGTGCTTGCTGGCGCCATAACTATGTTGCTTACTGATCGAAATGTGGGTACGTCCTTTTTTGACCCTGCAGGTGGTGGTGACCCTGTATTGTTTCAGCACTTGTTTTGGTTTTTTGGTCATCCTGAGGTTTATGTTGTCGTTTTT
>JARBCG010000083.1 GCA_028803175.1 Wolbachia sp. | reverse complement strand
CAATTTCAGCATGTGCGTTGTCCACTCTTACACTTCCACATATTGACCTTGGTGATTGCACTGCAGTGGCTTTCCAGCCAAATCCTGTCAATTCCATATCGTCAGCTCTCTGTAACAGAAAAGCACTGGTAATTCGACTTAAAGAAGCTAATTCTCCAGTATCTATCTGGGCATCTAATTCATTATTTAAAAATATTGTTTTAAAATACTTCTTCATTTTACTCAAAGTAATCTGAGGGCTTGTGATAACATGTCTTGCTTCGGTCTTTTACGACTATCCTCCCTTTTCAAATTGATTTCTGTAGAGCGGCACTTTTTCCTTAGTGCTCGTCCTACTTCTGGTACACTGATTAGAAAAGTACCCTGTCTAACCGCATCTGAAACATTCAATGATTAGTTTTCTTGGGTGATACCATTTCGAGATATCCTTTCCAATACTAATGAGTTCTTGTCTTTGCCATCTACACTTGAGGCTTGCCAAAAGCATTCCATTGTTTTGTCATCACCTTTAATTTTATCAAATTAGCCCTTAATTTACACCTATCTTTCTTTGGGGTTCTTCTTGCTAGCTCCATAATTAGAGGATCATTCACGCTGTCCAAGATTCTTGCTCGAATATCTTTAAAATCTAATTTCAACGGTAGATACGTCTCGTACTTTCTATAAAAAAAATGTTCTATTTCCCAAAATCCATGTTTCTGTTCCATTGGCATAAAGATTGTACAGAAGCTTCTCTAAACTGTTACTATCTGCAAGTGTAATTCCTACCTTTGTGCTACAACCTAACCAAACCACATTATAGGTATTACCTGAAACGATTTAAAATATATTTAACATGCAATTTTACTTAATTATTAATTCTTAAAATAATTAATATAACAATTGTGATACAAGTGTTTTTGACGGCGGTCCGTAAACAAAAGAGTTAAACTATGTTAAACACTTTACATGTTACCTAGGTAACGCCGTCATAGAACTTACGAACCACCAATTCTTAGATGGCCCACTGAAGAGTAAAAACATCTTAAACTATAGATTTCTTGTTGATCTTAAAAGCAACTTCCAGAGTGTTAATATCAGCCATTTTATAAATTAGACAAATACTCTTAATATAAAATACAGTATTAGTTTCTGTGAATATGTAAATAAATATATATAATGCGAAAATATATGAATATGTTTTGCAGCTCTATTCAAATAACAGTTATTATAAGCTTATATACTTAACATGTAACACATGTGTGTATAGTAGATGAAGCTCCAAATGTAAACGGAGCCGGAACAACTTCCGTTGACTATGTTTGTTAATTAAATATATGATTTTTTAGCAATTCTAGAAGCATAAAGTTTTGTACCCCTGTACACCTTTTCTTGCTGCAGTTGATTCTCGCACCTCTGCAACTGCATCACTTTTGTCCCTCCATGTAACTTAACCTCCCTTTTTCTCCGAGGTTTAATTCCTCGCAAGAAAATATTCTTCAGTTAGACTTTGCGCAGATTTCTAGCACTATCTCATTGATGTAGTGTATCTCCTGCACAAGCAGGTGGCTAAAATATCACTTAAAATAATATCTTTGCGTTTATCGAACTTTATACCGCGTGTTCACTTATAGTATCGATAAACTAACTTAATTTACTTGCTGACTACTTCAACATCCGCGATAAAGAACCCAAAAAAACGTGTTTAAGTGTTTGAGTGTTGATATATATGTATAGTGTATTTTCGGTAGACTTATTATCACGACGAGATCTTTTACGGAACAGACCGCCTGTTGTAAGGAACGCAACACCTAAAACAACCTGAAAAGGATGCGAAAGTGAATATAAATTACATTTATTATTTAGATATCTGT
>JARBCG010000082.1 GCA_028803175.1 Wolbachia sp. | reverse complement strand
TTGTCTGCACATTTTTCATCTACTATTTTGCAAAAATCATCTACAAAGCAAAATAATTCTATGCTATTCTTTCCCTCTGGGGTACCTACTTAGTTTTTTTTACAATATTGGGGTTTACCCTATTTCTCCGGCTTTTTTACTTTCTTCTAATCCATAGTTAGCGTATATAAGTAAGATTGTGCTTCTTTTACTGATGTTAGTAAAGCATCAAAAGCACCTTTAACTTCTGATATTTTTTCTTGCAGTTGTGTTCTTTGAAAATCTCTTTCTTGATGCTTACGATTGCTTTTTCTGTCCCTTAAATTTATTACGTAACTCTGTTGTGCTGGCCGGTTTATGAGGTAAGACTCTTACTACTTTAGGTTAAGTTTGTCCTTGGCTACTGCTATCGTAAGAAAGTAATAGATCTTTCTCCCTTGAATTATTACTACTTAATTTTTCCCTACTTCCGCTTTGCTGAATAATTAGAGATTTCCTTTCTTTTTTCTCTGCTATAGTCTTTAAAATTCTATGCTTTTTTAGCGCTTCACCATCTTTTTTACGGCCAGTGCGTGTAAAGCACTTTTCACCTTCTGATTCATTTTTTTCAACTGTTTTAACACCATATTTATCCTTTTTGTATATATAGTATACAACAGTTACTCCTATTGCTATTGCCCCACATGCTGCTGCCGTCAAACCAAAAACTGTTCCTAATGATATTCCTACTCTTTGTACCATTGAAATAGCTGGCACTGCAGTAGGCTCCTCTGCTATGGTTTCATTGAGCACAGAACGTTCTTCTCTAGTTCTATTTACTAATCCACTATTTCATTTAGATACTCCTTCTTCTTCGCTAACTTGAATTGCTTCTGCAATCCTATGGTTTGTACGACTCGAAGGAGCTGGTTCTATAGTATATACATATTTTCTAACTGTTCCACTTGATGTAGATTCGTTTGATGATTATTCTGTTGTACTACCAACAGTTACTTCACTTGACGGTACTACTGTACTAGTATCTTCCATTAACTCTGTTGTACTACCAATAGTTGTTTTACTTGATGGTTCTGGCGTTGTGTTCTCAACACTGCTAGTATCTTCAGTAAATTGCTGGTTTTCTTGTATATTTTTAGTAGTTAGTTGATTATTTAGACCAAGAGATAGAGCTTTGCCTAAAAGAGGAAGAGTTTCACCCAAGAAGGTTGTACCATTATAATATTTTCCTTGTTGAATTGCTTTTGTCTTATTGAATATATCATCCTACAATTGATAATTTTTATCTCCAGGTTTAAATTTACCTAACTTTCCACGGTTTGTTGAAATAAATATTGCACTATTATCATTGTATAAAATAGAAAAAGACTTAACGATACTTTTATGGCTTTTTTAACACTGAAAGACATATAATCATCAGTTATAGATGTAGGACGAACCTCTATTCTACCTTGATTTATCAAGTTATGTACTTCTATAAAACTTTGCGGTTTATGAGTTACAGATTGAGTTTTACCCCAACCTTTTTCTTCACCTTTCTCTAATGCTCTTTCAAATCTAGCAGCAAATTCTATTGATTCTTGTATTCTAGTAGACATAGGGTTAATGGCAGCACTACTTACATGTGCTATTGTTGTACCACTTGAATGTGATGTTACATTATTATTAGTAGTAACTCTAGTAATAGCAGGCATTTCGATTCTTAAAATTAATTAATAAAAATATTATTTAGATTAACAAATATTCCCCTGTATATAATCAACAAATTTTTATTGAAAATCTTATGTTAAAAAGTATTTTTATTATATTAGGTAATTTGTATCTTAATATAAGAATTGGTAGGTCGGTTTTCCTCCAAATTTTGTAATACTTGGCATGATTCATAGTTGTACAAACGCTATAGCTAACCCAGTTAAGATTCGCCGTTTTTGTCATCTTATGAATTGATCATAGAAAAAATCTAGATTACAGTGTAACGCGCTGGAATGACAATTTCTTATTTTCAGAGATTTTTTAATATGATTAAGTTCCATTCGGTAAATCTTATTTGCTTTAGCTATACCAAATAGTTATTGATATGGTACTACATATACTTTATTTCATTCTCGTAAGATTTAAAGCTTTTCAGTTTTATTTTTTCCTATAATAATTAGATTTATATTCTGAATAAAAAATCATGCTTAGAAGTCTCTTGCTAATCTTTGTGTTTACAATATTCATGCCGCTATCAAATATTGAAGCAAGAAAATATATTAGAATTGTTGGATCTTCAACAGTTTTCCCTTTTATTTCATTCATAGCAGAGGAATTCAGTCGAGTATTCTCCTTTAAAACCCCAGTTGTGGAGTCGATAGGAAGCGGAGCAGGATTCAAAATGTTCTGTTCAGGAATAGGAGAAGATACACCAGATATTACTACTTCATCTCGTCCAATAAAGGAAGCAGAAAGAGAATTATGCAAAAGAAATAAAATCGATGAAATAATAGAGGTAATAATTGGCTACGATGGAATTGTTATTGCAAATTCAAATCAAAGCCACAAGTTTGATTTCACAAAAAAAGATATATTTGATACTTTATCTGCATACTCCCAGGAAGGTGATAAGCTAGTAAAAAATAACAAAAAGTTTTGGTCTGATGTAAATAGCACTTTGCCAAAAGCAGAAATTGAAATTTATGGACCGTATCAAAATACAGGTACATATGAAACTTTGATTAATTTTATTATGCTTGACCAATATTCATGCATGAATGCAAAAATTTTTAGAGAGAATTACGAAAATAAAGAAGAAAGAAGAAAAGCCTGCAGTAATATACGGGATGACGGAAGATATATAGAAGTTGGAATTAATGAGAATATAATAATACAGAAGCTAAAAAGTAATAGGAATGCCCTCGGAATATTCAGTTTCAGCTTTTTGATGAGAAACCAAGACAAAATACATGGGAGTGCAATTTCGGGAATTGAACCAACTTATGAAAATATATCATCAGAAAAATATATATTAGCAAGGCCTATATACCTCTACATAAAAAAGAATCATCTTGATATTATTGATGGATTAAGGGAATTTATTAAAGAAATTGTTGATGCTATACACGCTGAAAGTGGGTATCTACTTAGGCTGGGCTTGATACCACTTTCAAATGAAGATATGAAAAAAGTCCTAGCAAAAGTTTATAATGTAATGTGACAATGGAGCTCTTTAATAGTAAGGAGCACCATTGTCTAATATTTCCTAGGCTCTAATATCTATTAGCTACAAGTACCCTTAGTGCCAGCAGTAGCGTCTGCGGCTTGGTGGAGTCCAAGTTTTACCAGAATTAATGCATTTCATCTCTTCAGCACTACATGCATATGTAGCATCTGGTGCCATTTTTGAAACAATTGTAGGAGTACCAAAAAATACCTCGATAAACGCACCTAATGCAAAAAGTGCAGGCCATGGCACTCTACCAAATATTGCAAGCAATACTGCGCCAATTATTATTACTGTTATAATTGGTCCTCTTATGCTATGAGAATAACCTACCATTTTACATATTATATTTGATGTATCATCAGCATTTACATCAAACGCAAAGGAGAGAATTAAAGCCACAAGTAAAAGAAACTTTTTCATTTCACCTCGCCTCCGATAACTTCTATACCACATTTAATTATCTTTTGGATTGATCAAAATCAAGTAAATACTGGAGATTTTATTATAGTTAGAGATTTTTGGGCGCAACAGCGCAATTTACTTCACAACTGTATGAAAACTGTGCTCTGAAAGTAACCGAACTGTTGTGTCATCCAAACAACAACACCCACACATCCTTTCTAATTCCAGCGCGCGAAGCTGGAATCCATACCTTATTTATATGAGACCACGAATAAAAGCATCAGCTACCCGGACTACAAGCAAAACAACATAACACTTGCACCTAATATACAAAATGTAAAAGGTTAATGATATAAAAAACATTGTAAAAGGGATAGATTTCTATCCCTTTTACTTTAAAGGTTATTATATATTATTACCTTTAGCTTGGCCAACAAGCAACTGAGTAATAGCATCTAGCTTACCTGCTGGATCTTTGCTAACATCATCACATACTTCTTTTACTCCATCGATTTGCTTTCCTCTATCACGGTTCACCACTGCAAGAGCAACAATAGTTACTACAGCCGCCAATGCCATAACACCTAAAAAGCTAGCAAACGCTGGATTAGCTGATGCAAACGTAGAAAATGCCTTATATCCACTGTTCATTACTTCTGATATACCTTTTACTACTCCATTAACACTAGCTTTATAACTTGGACTCAAAAAGTAAGTAGCTGTAAGTGCTGCTGCTGTAACCGCAAATATACCGGCAAGTACTCTATATGGATTGTGGCGCGTATACTGCCAACTCGCACTAGTAATTCCTTTAGTCGTATTCCATATTCCCTCATCAGAATCATTATATCCTTTGCTCCAAGCTGATTTTAATGAATCTTTATTTGTAATTGTTACCATAACTCTACCCCTTAATATAAATATTAAAATTTCGTTAAACATAGTATATAATGAAAAAAATTGCCTGTCAAGCAAGCTAATTTGTTAATATACTGTTATTCTGTAGTTTAATACTTCGGCAATGTGATCTCTCTTTATTTCTTGACTTTCTACAAGATCTGCTATGGTTCTTGCAACTTTGAGCACTTGTGCGTAACCACGATTGGAAATGTAATTTTCTTTCAGTACATATTTTAATAATTCTAATCAAGTTTGATCTTGCTCAGTGAATTTATGTAGTTAGGTTGGTTGATTAACACACTCGCCTTAAGGCGAACACTTTAGTATGATATACTTTTACAGTACGTTTAATTTAAAGTACCATTTAGTGTTCTGTACTAAGTACAGATTGAGTACAGATATAGAATACTTACAGGTCAAACAAC
>JARBCG010000081.1 GCA_028803175.1 Wolbachia sp. | reverse complement strand
ACTATTTTGCAAAAATCATCTATAAAGCAAAATAATCCTATGCTATTCTTTCTCTCTAGGATACCTACTTAGTTTTTTTACAATATTGGAGTTTACCCTATTTCCCTGGCTTTTTTGCTTTCTTCTAATCCATAGTTGGCGTACATAGCAATAGTATTGTATAAAATATAGTAGTTCTATTAATAGAGTATGTTAGAGTGCAATAGCAACTTCTTTATAACCACTCCCCTACCCTTTCTAAATGCTTATAGATGTTAATTCTCAAGAACTTATCTAGATAAGGGGAAGCAGTAAATGGTATCTCCTTATTTAAATAATTAGATAAAAAAATAGGTAAAAAATCCTGAAACTCTTGCATTTTTTCTCTATAACTTCTCAGAGAAATTACTTTTATTTGATCGTAATCAAGCTTCCAATAAGCAAGCTCTGACACTTGCTTTTTAGTTACATACCCTACTGCCAGTGCTTGCAAAATTAACTGTGGAAAAAATCCAGACATAACTTCATCATTAGAAGGTGGTGAACCAAGTTTATAATCTATAATTGCTATCTGATCACCTGGTAGATATTCAACCCTATCACATTTTGCTGTTAGAACAATCTCTTGAGAAATAGGAAAGGAAAAACTTTTTTCCACTTCAATATGCTTACCGCGAGTTTCATCAAGTTCAATAAAAGATTGAATGATGCTTTGCAGCCTTACCCACCACATATTTGAAAAATAAAAACGATTAGAAAAAAATTCTTTGTGTACAATACTGTTTAATGATTCTTTATTGCGTGAATATTTCTCAAGAATACTATGCACCATCGTGCCAAATTCCAATATTGATGGTTTGGAGTTTAAATCTCTCAGCTTTCTAAGATTTAATATATATTCAACGTAAAATGAATAAGGATTACGAATTAACTTCTCTACTGCACTGCAATACATCACTTGCATTTTTTCTTTCCTTACCTCAATCCTAGGTTTGGGCATAGGTTGAGTACATGGCACTACACATTCAGGTGTATTTAAAATTCTTAGCCAATCTCTGTATGGCTGTTTTGACAAATTTCCCTGAAGCAGTGTCTCAATACGTTGTAGAAGAATTGGTTTTCTATTATTGGCTGATCTTGTAATATAAATCTTACTTGCATAAAATAAATTGTGCAGAGTGTATAAAAAATACCCTTGCTCTTCTTTGGTAGAAGGAAGGTTAAATTCTTCTCTTATAAGTGAATTTAAAAATGGGCTTTGAAAGCTAGGTGGATAGCTACCTTCATTAAAGCCAGCAAGTATTACAACTTTATTTTGATATAAATTAAATTTATTTAAATCACTTGTCATCGAGGAAAAGTTCCTTTTTAGAAATAAAATGAGGATTCTACTATATATCTCTAAAGAGCACACAATTGCTATACCTTCACACGCACTTATAAAATTAGAAATAAAACCACCTATTTCATTGTTCAAACTTAAAAAATTTATACCAGACAGCATGTTAACGCACTGCAAATGAGCTGCTGCCATTTCAGAAACAGTGCAATTTATAATATTAAGCAAAGAATTAAATATCTCTTTTAAGTTATTGATAATCAATAATATATCTTCCTTATACTTTATTTTTTTATGCTCATTTACGACACTTACGATCTCATCCAGACTATTTACATTAAAGTTACGTAGTATTTCTACCTCAAACTCCAATAAAATTCCGTCGTACTCTTCTTTAACATAGCCAAAAGTTACTAACTTATGTTTAAGGAGTGAAAGTAAGGCTATGCTATTCCAATTTGAAGTTAGCACTTCAATGCTGTAAAGTAGCAGGGTTATATAAGGATAATTATCATCACGTTGATTTAATAAACATGCCACACGAGTTGCAAGCAATTTATTAATTACAAATAAAGAAACGTTTTCATAACCTTCATTTTCTATAATTAACGATATCACTTGTGCTTCTTCCTCCTCAGAATCACAAGTGATAATTTCAACGTTGTTGTTATTTCCCTTACATGCTTGACTCAAGTTAGCAGTTGTATCGAAAATATCATCAATATAATTCCCTGTCATCCTAGTAGCTTGACACTGAGATCCAGGAAAAAATGTGTGGATTCCAGCGTTACACTCTGTAATGATACTTAATACATCCCTTCTATCTATGTTTAAATAATCTAATAAACTCTTCAAGCAATATTGATAGTGCTTTTTATCAAGCGACTTCCAATCTTTTTCTTTTATTTTGAAATTAAGGTTAGGTAAAATTATTTTTCCAAATGGCAAATCATGTACAGTCTTAATAAGAGACTGATAAATTTCGTTTTTTCCAATTCCAATAAAGATTACATGTTGATCATTTTGTAATGATAATATCATATCATTTATGTAGTTTTTTTTGTGCTCCAATATATCTACTACCTCTAAATCTCTCAAAATTTTACTCCAGGTCTGTATGAGTAAATCAATGAAATTCTCTATTTTTTTTGAATATTCACTAGATTGATTATAATCTATTGTTTTAGAAGTGTGATTATACTGAACTTTATCAAGTAATGATGATAGGCTATAGGCTAAATCAATAGGAAAATTATCATCATTTTGCTCGTTCCATTCTAATATAAATTGGATCAACAAAAGTATCCTCTTTGTTGGAGTAATAACCTGAATTTTATCAAGATTTAATATTAAGTCTTCTTCATCGATATTTTCTAATGAGATTACCTCTGGTAAGATTATGCACTTTTCAACATGATAATTCTTGAATGCACCGAGCAATGCTATTACATCTCTCTTAGAAGGAAGTATTATTTTCAACTCAGAGATTTTTTCTTTTTCATATTTAGAAAATATATGCTGTACTAGCGCATCAAAAAAAAATTCACTTATATTGATAGTAAAAACTCTGCCCACTAAGATATGATAACCAAAACAATACCTGATTGTATAGCTATATCACACACCTGACAATGATCTCTAGGAGAACTATTTCTTTAACTTAATTGAAGTAAAAAACTGATTTCCATTGCGATGAATAAGTAACATGATCGAATCTTTACCATTTTTCTTTATTACTGAACTAATTTTTTTTTGAAAATCATCAGTATTTTCTATATCAGACCCATCTACTTGCATAATTATATCTCCTTTTCTAATGCCACGGAGTGCAGCGTTACTATCACTATCTATACCAGTAATTATAACACCTTTTAAATCATCCTTACCTTCTTTAATCTCATTTGGTAAGTTTGAAACAGTCAAACCAGTTATATCAGATTTTGACTTATCACTTCCATGATTATACGTGCCATTGCTGTCTTTAGTTTCATCTAAAAATTGCCCTACCACAGCTTTAACATTAACCTCTTTGCCTTTTCTAAGTAATTTAACTTGTACTTTTTTGTTAGGCTCAGTCATTGAAACTATTTGAGGCAATTGTGTCATTCTTTCAATTTTTTTATCATTGAATTCTAATATTATGTCGCCAGCTCTGATTTTCGCTTTATCAGCAGGTCCATCCTTCACTACACTTGCAACCAACGCACCTTTTGTTTCCTTTAAACCTAAAGATTCAGCAAACTCTTTTGTTATAGGCTGCACTTGTACACCAAGCCATCCGTGTTCCACTTTCTTACCATTTTTTAATGTGTCAATAATTGACATAGCTAAATTAGATGGTATGGCAAAACCTATACCTACATTACCGCCAGATTCAGATGGAGAAAAGATAGCAGTGTTAATACCTATAACTTCTCCACTTAAATTGAATAATGGTCCGCCAGAGTTTCCTTTATTAATCGCAGCATCAGTTTGAATAAATTCATTCATAGTGCCAATGCTAATATCTCTAGATCTTGCAGATACAATTCCTGTACTAACAGAACTACCAAGGCCAAATGGATTACCTATTGCTATAACTAAGTCGCCAACTCTTGATTTATCAGAATTACCAAATTTAACATAAGGAAGCGATTTATCAGAATTGATCTTAAGTATAGCAAGATCAGTCCTTGAGTCATGGCCTAAAACTTCTGCCTTAAAATAAGTGTTATCATTCATAGTAATGGTTATTTCCTTGGCATTTTTAATAACATGATAATTAGTAACTACAATTCCACCTTCATCTATAATAAACCCAGAACCAAGTGATACTACTTCTCTATTAATGTAAGGACCTCTATCCATAAAGAATTGATCAAAATCCTCAAAAAATCTTCTAAATTCATCAAAGAAATTATCTTTTGGAGGAGAAGGAATCCTAACCCTGCTATTATTTTCTTGTTTGATAACTTGTTCGCTTGAGATATTTACAACCGCAGGGATAAGTTCTTCAACCAGATTAGCAAACCCTTGATTGCAGTTACATTCTGTAGAGTTAGTTTTAGAATTATCTACTTTTTTTACACTCCAATCAAATACGTCAGCACATAAAGAAAACGAAATAAGAAAACATGCGAATAGAGATAAAATGAATGCTTTATTTCTCATAAACTATTTCCACCCCTTATTCAAAATATCCAAAAAATTATTATTTGGCGAAAGTACAAACCTAGTATTATTACTTAGGAATGACTTACTATAGGCATTCATAGAGCGATAAAAGTTAAAAAACTCTTTATCAACCTGAAATGCTTCATTATAAATTCTTGTTGCTTCAGCATAACCACGACCTCTTATTTCATGTGACTCTTTTACCGCACTAGAAATAATCTCCCTTTTCAATTTATCAGCTTTCGACCTAATCTCTTGCCCTGCTTGTTCTCCTTCTGCTCTAATCTCCTTTGCTTCTTTTTCTCTCTCAGTCTGCATACGACGGAATATTGCAGAACTATTTTCTTCTGGTAAATCTGCCCTCTTGATCCTTACATCTATGATTTCTATACCAAACTTTTTAGCTTCAGAGTAAACTCCACGCTGAATTAATTGCATAACCTCTGATCTTTTTTCATTCAACAAGCTGATTAATGAAAATCTTCCTATATTTTCTCTTATGTGTGCTTCTATAACTGGATACAATCTTCTAACGAGTCCCGACTCACTTCTCACAGCTTGATAAAAAACAATAGGATCTGTTATCTTATATTTCGCATAAGCATCTACTATAATACGTTTTTGATCTGCAGTAATAACCTCTCTTGGCGTATTATCAGGGCTTAAATCTAAAACTCTTTTATCAAGAAACGTAACGCTATTTATGAATGGTATCTTAAAATATAAGCCACTTTCCCTTATATCCCTTACAACTTTACCAAGTTGAATTACTATTGCTTGTTTTGTCTCTTGCACAACAAATGCTGAATTGAAGAAAATAATTAATAAAGCAACAAATATAGAAATAAAAATAACTCTGATACTACTACTCATAACTATTTCCCTAAATTTGTAAGAGGTAAATAAGAAAACATACCTTTCAGATCATCAGTAATCACAATTTTCTCTACTTTACTGAAAATGTTTTCCATAGTTTCAAGGTAAAGACGATTCTTAACAAGAGAAGGATTTTGTCTATACTCTTCATAGAGAGATAAAAAGCGATTTGCATTACCCTTCGCTTCATTAACTATTTCATTCTCATATGCTTCTGCATCTAGCTTTATCTTTATTGCTTCGCCCCTTGCTCGAGGTATAATGTCATTACTATAAGAATGCGCTTCATTTATAGTACGCTCTTTGTCTGCACGAGCACTTTGAACATCCCTAAACGAACTGATGACTTTCTCAGGTGGATCAATTTTTTTCATTTGAACAGATAAAATTTCTATTCCCGTTTGATATCCATCTAAAATTTGCTGTAATAAAACTCTAGCATCCCTGGAAATTTCTGCTCTACCTTGACCTTCTAGTGCAAAAGAAATAGTATTCTTACCTATTATTTCTCGCATAGCACTCTCAGCAGCATTCTTAACAGTAAAACCTGGACTATAGTCTCGTACCTTAAACAAATACTCTTTAGCATCTCTAACACACCATTGAACTTCAAAATTAACGTTAACTATATTCTCATCTCCAGTTAGCATCACACCTTCGCCACGATCCGTATCTCGATTATAGTAACTACTTATTCCTACTTCTTCACGATTTACTTCTTTGACATTAACTTTTATAACTTTACCAACAGGATAAGGGAAATGATAACGCAAACCTGACGTTTCCGTGTTGGAATATTTACCAAAAATAAGTTCTATGCCCTCTTCACTAGGGTGCACAATATAAAAACCTGCACAAGCATAAAATAATAAGATAATGAAAATAATAAAATAGGGTTTTCTACCCCTATTTCTAGTTAAACAAGCAAAAAAGCATTTTACATCAGATATAAACTTACTCAAGATATCTTCATTACCGGGAGTTTTATCACCTTCTGGCTTCTTCCCAAGATTCCATGGATTACGTTCATCAAACATAAAAATCTATCCTATAATAATACCCTTATATTACTTATTTAATAATAGAATGCAAATATAAATCCACCTCATTCACAAATTAATTATCAGAAGGCAGTACATGATTATATACTTCTTTTTCTCCATGCAATATAGTTGACTCTATTGAATTCTCTGGTTTCTTTTTAATTCCTTATTATCACTCTTTAAATGTATAATATCTTCATTAAAACTAATATGATGTCTTGATAATAAAATCAATAAGACTACTGTAGTTAGGAAGATAAATACCTTTTTCGTGTGATTTATAATACTAAACTTCTTTTGTATAATAATATCAATTAGTATTAAATTTTATTATAGACACAAAGAAAAGTACGATAACAAGAGCCACCAAAAGAAAAAATAAAAGATAATTTTTATGTTTCTGTTGTTTTTTCATAATTAAAATAAATCAATAGAACAAAAAATAATATTCGCAAATAAAGAAAATAGATAAGAAATTGAGTAAGAAAACATTTTTTTCTGTAAATTACTGTCTTTAAATCTCAGAATGGACATAGCATACCAAATAAAAATGCCACCCTCATAAATCGCTAAAATTAAGTAAAACAAAGGTTTTTTCAAAAATAAAGCCGGAAGCAAACTAATTAATACCAGTAATACACTATAAATTAGTATATATCTTCTTGTTTTTTCTGGACCATAAACAATATTAAACATTGGAATCGATGCTTTTGCATAGTCTTCAGATCTATTTAAAGATAGCGCCCAAAAATGTGGAGGAGTCCACATGAAAATTATTAAAAATAATACAAAGCTTTCCCAACTTATAGAATTAGTAACAGCTGCCCACCCAATCATAGGAGGAAAAGCACCTGCTGCACCACCAATCACAATATTCTGCGGTGTGCGTCTTTTTAGCCAGATCGTGTATATAAAAACATAAAACAGTATACTAGATGCAAGTAAAATAGCAGAGACATAATTAACTGCAATTGCCATGATAAAAACTGACAATATTCCAAAGACTACCCCAAACTCAAGTGCATCACCTGCAAGCACTCTACCTGATGGTATAGGACGGTTTTTTGTCCTTTCCATCAGTAAATCTATATCTCTATCATACCACATATTTATAGCACCTGCAGCCCCTGAGCCAAGCGCAATGCAGATTAAAGATATAAATGCCAAGAAAGGATGTATATCACCTGGTGCAGCCACCATTCCAGCAACTGCAGTGAATACAACTAGATACATTATCCTTGGCTTTAATAAATGCCAAAAATCTAATATTGTCGACTCACTATTTAACAAGATACTTGTATACATTTTATTTTATGACTGGTGGTCTCTCAAAAGAGTGGAAAGGTGGTGGTGAAGGTACAGTCCATTCTAAAGTATCAGCTCCCCAAGGGTTATCTCCAGCTTTTTTACCCCATTTAAAGAGATGTATAACTACAAATATGAAAAACATCACTGATAGAAATGATATGTATGAACCTATAGAGGAAACATAATTCCAAGGAATAAATGCATCAGGATAATCAGGTATACGTCTTGGCATACCAGCTAATCCTAAAAAATGTTGAGGTAAAAAGGTAACATTAGTACCAATAAAAGTGAGCCAAAAGTGCGTTTTTCCCAAGCATTCATTATATTGCTTACCTGACATTTTACCTATCCAATAGTAAAAGCCAGCAAAAGCTCCAAACAAAGTGGCTAGCGACATAACATAATGAAAGTGAGCAACAACATAATAAGTGTCATGTAAAAGTTTATCTATACCTCCATGAGAAAGTACAATTCCTGTTACTCCTCCACCCATGAACATAAAAATAAAACCTAAAGCAAATAGCATTGGAGTTTTTAACTCAATTGAACCACCCCACATTGTGGCAATCCAACTAAATACTTTAATTCCAGTTATCACACCAATCAACATTGTTGAAGCACTAAAAAATATTACAGCTTCTGTTCCAAGCCCAACAGTAAACATATGGTGAGCCCATACTAAAAAACCAAATACTGCTATTCCTACCATTGCATAAACCATACCAATATAACCAAACACTGGCCTGTGAGAAAAAGTT
>JARBCG010000080.1 GCA_028803175.1 Wolbachia sp. | reverse complement strand
GAAGTATATCGAAGAACAAGTAAGTCCTCATAGCTATTCTAATGATTTTAACATCGAGTTTTTAAACTCATAATCTGCTTTACATGCATTTTTTTAACCGACAGCTTTAGCCGGTTGTAATTGATATTGGCCGAACATATCTTAATTATTTTAATGTTTTTTGATATTCAGAATGGCTTACACTACTACGCCTATCTTGTACCTTTTCTCCCCAATCTTTTCCACATGGTACACTACTTTCTACTTGAGTAAGCTGCCCGTTAGGTTTCTTGCCAGTCTGCTCGTTAGGTTGCACTACTTTACTAAATTGCTTACCTTCCTCTGCTACTTTAATTGATGTTTTTAAAACCTTATCAATATCTTCAATAATCTTACCACGCCATTCCGTTTGCTTTTTTTGATTTTTCTCTTCCTTTTTAGTAGCTTGATCACTCTCAATTCTATTCAGCGTCCTTCCAATGTCAACACTAGTTGAATACATTGGAATATTTTCCGGTAGATTATGCATAGAGCCTTCTCTATTATTTGAGAAAAGACTTTTTATTGCCATTATTTCAACAACAACAACAATACCAAGCGATAGCATTACTGGGCCAGTAGGACCAGAAATCAACGCTACAACAGCCGTTACAGCAATAAAAGTAACAATAGGAAGTAAAAATTTATGTAAAACGCCTACCACCTCTTCTGTATCGTTCATTTGTGATTTTTTCTTTTTTTCTTCTTCCTCATCACCTAAAAAATTTCCAATGCATGGTACTTTCTTTAACAACCCTCTTACAGGTACTTTGAATTTAACAAAATCGGTCACTAAACCCCAAGCTTCCTTACCACGTATTTTAGCTACACATTCACTAACTATTTGTTTTATTTTACCACTTTTTAAATGCTTCTCATCAAATAAGTCTTCTTCCCTTATTCTCTTATATGCTAAAACTAATAATTTGGAGAAATTTTTCTCATTCAGTGATTTTATATCTTCCTGATTAATACTATTGAATATATCTTCATGTTTCTCTAATGTGAAAGCTAAACTTTTCTTATTACTTTGCTCCAATTGATCCGAATCTCTGCATAACAATAGCACATCTTTAAAGGCTTGATAAATCACTCCACACCTCCTAAGAATTTTCTTATCTGCTATAGTCGCCTGAGTAGGGAGCTCCAAAAACTTCGGATTTTTTACTTTTGGAATTGATATAGTTGTCATAACTTATCTACTTGCATTTACTATGCTTCATCTTAACATATTCTCTATACTGATTCAAACAATTTATGCTTTTGAAGCTTATAAAGTGTAATATGTAAATTACGTTAAGGAAATTTAAAGACTCTTACTCCAGTTATCACCTATCTTTATTTTTACATCAAGTGGTACAGAAAGTTTTACTACATTTTCCATGATATTTTTCATTAGTTCTACAGTTTCTTGTACCCTACCCTCCTCCACTTCCACTAGCAATTCATCGTGAATCTGCAATATAATTTTACCTATCTTCAATTGATCAAAAAGCTGAATCATTGCACGTTTTATGATATCAGCAGCAGTGCCTTGCAGTGGTGCGTTGATTGCTGCCCTTTCTGCAAATTGTCTGACATAAGAAATTTGACTGTGTATGTCTCTTACAAAACACCTCCTACCAAATAAAGTTTCTACATAACCATGTAACCTTGCAGTTGACACTATACCTTCCACATAGGCCTTTATTTCTGGGTAGCAAGAAAAGTAATAATTAATATACTCAGCAGCCTCCTGAATTGTAATCCCAAACTGTTTTGCAAGACCAAATGGACTAATTCCATATATAATTCCAAAATTAATAGATTTTGCTTTCCTTCTTAATTGCTCATCTACATCTGCGTCCTCTAATACTCCGAAAACCTGCCTTGCAGTGATATCATGAATATCTTTTCCATTTGCAAAGGCCTCTTTAAACGCTTCAACATTTGCCACATGTGCCAAGAGTCTCAATTCTATTTGTGAGTAATCAGCAGAAATTATCTTATGCCCATCTAGTGCAATAAACGCTTGTCTAATAAGGTTTCCTTCTTTACTTCTGATTGGAATATTTTGCAAATTAGGGTTGCTAGAACTGAGTCTCCCTGTTGCAGTCACCGTTGCTGAAAAATTTGTATGTATTCTGCCATCTAAGTTATCCACCTGCTTCATTAGTGCATCAGTATAGGTATTCTTCAATTTACTTAAATGCCGCCAGTTTAAAATTTTACTTGCGATTTCTATCCCTTCGGCTTCAAGTTCTTCTAAAACTTTAGAATCTGTACTATAATAACCTGATTTCTTTGATTTTTTCTTTTTATTAAGTTTAATCTTATTAAACAAAACATCACTCAATTGTTTTGGCGAAGCAATGTTAAATTTTTCTTCTGCTAAATCGTATATTTCATCCTCAAGAACAGAAATTACCTGATGAAATTTATCTGACAGTTCCTGCAACTTTTTCATATCCAGCAATATTCCATTCTTTTCCATATTAAATATTACCCTAATGAGGGGCTTATCAAAGCGCTCGTAGATTGTGAACAGTTTTTCTTGAAATAGTCTTTGCTTAAGCCTTTTATGTAGTGCTATCAAAGTTTTTGCTGAAAAAATTTCTATATCTCCGCTTAAATTGTGTGCAACTATGTTTGGAATGCTATGGTCATGTTTGCCTGTGTCCAAGCTATATGATATTGTCATTAAATCATCAACTGAATCTAGTACTCTCTCTATTGCAGGTACAATTTTTCCTGTCCCTTTAATATCATGTATTACTTTAAGTACTCCATTTAAAAGTATAACTGAATTAACTACAGTTAGCGCATCTTGTATGTTTGCTTGCTCTATATAGAAAACATTATTCTCATTATAAGATAAATAAATTCTACTTAATACATTACTTTTAAGGTGACAATAAATTGCAATTTTACCTTCATATACACAATGCTCCAAAAACTTCTCTAATTCCTCACTACTATATTCTATCTTCTCTTCTATACAAGATCCTTGATAAGAGAAAAGCTTTTCTACTTTTCCTATTAAGGAATTAAATTCATATTTTTTCAAAAAGGATAATAACCTATCCATATTTGGAGTATGAACTTCATATTTTCCAATACCGTGCTGAAGATTCACTCCCTCATGCAACGATAAAAGCTCTCTTGAAATTAATACTTTTTCTTTATGCTCAGTAAATATATTGCGTATTCTGGTTTGTGTGATGTTATCAATATTCTCTATAATGTTATTTAATGAACCAAATTCATCTAATAGTTTAGTTGCAGTTTTTGGCCCTATTCTTGGCATTCCTGGAATGTTATCTGATGCATCTCCAGTTAAAGAAAATAAATCAAGCAGCTTACTTGAATTTACACCAAATTTCTCCATTACTCGTTTTTCATCTATATATATGTTTTTAATAGGATCAAAGATTAAAACATTGTGATTTAAGAGTTGAAACAAATCTTTGTCTGATGAAACTATTACTACTTTAAAGTTTACATGATTGCCATACTTTGCAGCTAGTGTTGCAATTATGTCATCCGCTTCATAACCCTCAATCTCTTCATAACTTATATTAAATGCTTCAACTGCTTCTCTAAGTATGGTAAACTGTGAAGTTAAATCTTCAGGAGGAGTTACTCTGTTTGCCTTATACTCAGAGTATAAATCGTGTCTAAAATTTTTTTTTCCTAAATCAAACGCCACAACTAAATAATCTGAGTGCGTAATATATCTCAATATCATGTTTAGAAAGCCGTATACACCACCTATTGGCATGCCAGTTGTAGTAATTAAGTGAGGTAATACGTAATAAGCCCTAAAAAGAAAACCATAACCATCGATTATTGTGAAAGTTTTTTCCTTCATTTATTTAACCACAAAAATCAAGTCCTTGTTTTATTTACAATATATAATTAATTATTACTATTTAAAATTAAATTTTACTAGTTAATAAAGCAGATTATGAGTTTAAAAACTCGATGTTAAAATCATTAGAATAGCTATGAGGACTTCCTTGTTCTTCGATGTACTTCTGTACATCTGTAGAATTCACATTGCCAACTGTAACAGCAAAGTATCCTCTTGCCAAAG
>JARBCG010000079.1 GCA_028803175.1 Wolbachia sp. | reverse complement strand
GCTATCTAAGTTGGTACAGTATACTAATGGAAAGAGTAGTCACAAGTTATTCCAGGAATTTGAACACTTAAGAAAAAGATATTTGGGTCAGCACCTTTGGCAAGATGGTACTTTGCTGTTACAGTTGGCAATGTGAATTCTGCAGATGTACAGAAGTATATCGAAGAACAAGGAAGTCCTCATGGCTATTCTAATGATTTTAACATCGAGTTTTTAAACTCATAATCTGCGCTTTACATGCGTTTTTTTAACTACTAGCTTCAGCTAGTTGTATTTGATTGGATAAGCTATTTACCAATTGGCAAAACAAGCAAAGGCAACTCTTGTACATTTATATATCTTTTTTAGTAATTAATGTTTTACTAATATGCTTTCATCTAAACTCTTTATCGCAGCTAGCTAATATAATTATGACATTGTAGCTTAGATAATATCAATATTAAAAATTATCACATAATAGTATTTTAATCAGAGAGTTTTTCCTTTACCTTATTAAATTTTTACTCCAAAATTAGGATTGAGCATTCGAATAATGAAAACTATCAGCGCTTTAATCCAAGAAGGATCTAAGCTATTATCATCACATAATATTGATTCAGCACATCTTGATTGTGAAGTAATTATGCAACATATACTGAATGTAGAAAAATCATTCATAATCATAAATTACACTAATCCAGTACCAGCAGATAAGGAATCTATATTCTGGAAATTAATAAAAAAAAGAGCAGAAAAATATCCAATATCACAGATAATAGGTAATCGTGAATTCTGGAGCAGTAACTTTGTAGTTAATCATCATGTTCTAGATCCAAGGCAAGATAGTGAAACAATAATCTCTGCAGTGTTGAAATATTTTCTGAATCAGAAGCAAAGGCTAAAAATTGCAGATTTTGGCACTGGAACAGGTTGTTTATTGATACCGGTGCTAAATGAGTATAAATATGCAGTGGGTGTAGGTTTTGAGAAGAGTTTTAAAGCATACAGAATTGCTTACCAGAATATAAAAAGACATAAACTACTTGGCAGAGCTAAAATATTTCCCACTTCATGGACAGAATGTAAAGGGTCATTTGACCTTATAATTAGCAACCCTCCATATATTAGAAGAGATAAGTTGAAAAACCTACAAGCTGAGGTACAGAAAGAACCAAGAATTGCGCTTGATGGTGGTATTAATGGCCTTAACTGTTATTTAAGTATTTTTGCAACATTGAAACAGCACCTCAAAAAAAACGGACTTGCAATTCTGGAAATAGGTGAAGATCAAAATAATATTGATAAATTTGTATCCTCATATGGACTAGCCTTTCAAGAATATGTGCATGACCTATCTGGAATGAAGAGATGTATTGTTATAAAGCGATATTAAAGAGTCATATTTTTGCTTTCGAGAGTATTAAACAAACTGTGTCAAACCGCATTTTTAGATCAACTAAATTTTGAGTCTGCCAGGAAAGAAAATATCAAATTGGGATATGGTTAATGCCAAGTTTTGTACAGGCACTATCCATTTTTCTTCTACCTTCCGTAAAACACCAACTATAGATTAGAAGAAAACAAAAAAGCCAGGGAAATAAGGTAAACTCCAATATTGTAAAAAAAAAACTAAGGAGGTATCCCAGTGAAAAAGAATAGCATAGAATTATTTTACTTTATAGATGATTTTTGCAAAACAGTAGATGAAAAATGTGCAGACAAATTACTACCTATTACCACCTAACACCAAAAAACCTACTGGAATACCGGAAATTACTCATTCTGAAGCCTAAGCCTAATTTTCCAATAACGATTGCAGAATATTGAATAGCCTTCTGCTTCGCTATCGTATGGTTATTGAGAATGGGGTGGAGTAGTTATTTCTTGCTCTATAACTCTGTAGTGTTGGAAGTGTTATTTCATAATATTCTCATGATTATTTATGTAGTGATATTGGTTGGTTAACACCATAGCCTTAAGGCGGACACTTTAGTACAACATACTTTAGTGTTGGATTACTTTAGTATGGTTTAGTATGGATTACAAATATAGCTCTCACAGTACGTTTGATTTAAAGTACCATTTAGTGTTCTGTACTAAGTACAGATTAAGTACAGATATAGAATACTTACATATAGAATACTTACAGGTCAAACAACAGTGTAGATATCGTAAGGTATTATTACTCTCCTGACTATATGCTAATCTCTATGTCTCCCAGCATGGAGCTATATAAGTTTGTACAGTATATTAATGGAAAGAGTAGTCACAAGTTATTCCAGG
>JARBCG010000078.1 GCA_028803175.1 Wolbachia sp. | reverse complement strand
CATTACATCTACCTTTGTTTCATATTGTTTAAAGGGTAAAAAGCCCAGAATTTCCTCTGTCTGCTTTGTTGGTTAATCCATAGTTGGCGTTACATGGGCTAGAAGAATATATCAAAGATGAACTCAAGGAAGAACTTTTCCAATATGAAAAAAAGAAATATGGTAGAGTATCTTGCAAACAGGCATAAAATTCAATTAGTGTAATTACGTACGCCCGATGATTTTGTTGTTTTACATGAGAGTAAGGAGCTTGTTCTGAAGGCAAAGGTTCTAGTTAAAAAATGGCTAAAAACCGTTGGATTAGAATTAAAGTCGTTAAAGACAAGAATTTTACATATACTAAAATCCATAAATGTGGAGAAACCAGGATTTGATTTTCTGGAGTTTTCAATAAGGTATTATCAAACACGCCAAAATAAGCGTGGATAAAAGTTATTGATTAAACCAAGTCGTGAATCTATAAGTCAACATATGTTATCTATCAAACATAAACTTAGAGAGTTGCAAGCAGTACCACAAGAAGCTGTAATAAAAGAGTTTAATTAATGAGTTGGAGCCAATATTACACTTCTGTAGTCTCAAGCAAAATCTTTAGTTCATTGGATAATAGTATGTATAAAAAGCTTTGGAAATGGGCTGTCTATAGACACTGTGACAAAAGAAGTTGTTGGGTTAAAAGAAAATACTTTAAAAAGTACAGTAACGATAATTGGGAATATATGATAAGTAACAAGTTATATCTTATTAGACATAAAGATCATGCTATTAAACGACATATCAATGTAAATGGAAATAGATCTCCATGTGATGGAGATTGGCCATATTGGGGAAATCGTTTAAGTAAATTACCGGGAAAATCACCACGAGTAATAAAATTACTGAAGTTACAGCAAGGTAAATGTAATTATCGCCATCCCTCTTATTACATAAGCATTGTCATGATCAATTACATAAAAGTATGCGTGTCAAGCACCAAATTGCAGAAGAGCCGTATGATTGGCAAATTATCAAGTCTGGTTTTGAAGTCGAGTGAGAAAGGGTGACCTTCTTCACTTAGATAATAGGGGCGTTATGGAAAATATATGAAACCTGCAATATTCTTTATGTTTCTTATAGTATAAAAAGTTAAAAAAGACCATACTTATTTTTGGACTGATAAGCAATTCTTGTCTGTTGTAATAAAGTCATTATAAAAAGTAAATATAATATTTTTTGCTGTTGCTGCTTTTTAAATTGTTGTTGCATTAGAAAATGTTTTATGTATTGATGTGTCTAAATTGATATAGTGGTAGGCAGGTTGCTATGTAAATGTTAAACCAGTAAAATGCTGTTTTAGGACGATTTAAACGGTCAGATGAGAATGAAGAGTTATTTGATGCTATAAGGTATAATAATCTCAGTAAGATCAAAGAGCTTGTTAACAGAGGAGTTGATTTTAAGTCTTCTGATAAAAACAAAAGAACACCGCTACATTGGGCTGTACAATTAGGCCACTTAGATATAGTGAAGTACATCGTTGAAGAAAAGTACGCTCATTCAGAAAGTGCTGGTAAAATAGTTTATCAGTACCTTGCTTTCCTTAAGCGAATTCTTCATTTTACCATATTGGCGTATATAAAGATTTTTTATCAACACTACTTTTATACCTAATGTTTGGGAAGATAGATTTACAATCACGATTAAAACCCCAATTTTGGATTGGCTTGATGTAAATTGCTGAAATTCTGAGTTTTTTTTGCACTTATTCTAATAATATAAAATCATCCCTCAGATATTTTGTAAGCTACCGATATTCAATGCTTTTTTGCCTACAACTGATAATTTAGCAAAGCTATCATTTTTTATTTTATTATGTATTATTGATTGTCTAACCTCCTGATTTTTTACTCTTTTTTTTTGATATTAAAACGAATTTCTAATCCACAACTGGTGTTCCTAAAGAGCTTGTAGAGAAAAGTATGGATTATACTGTAATAAATATTTATTAATAACTTAATTAATACGTGAATTTGATAATAACTTTTAAAATTACAAGCCTATGATTCATCTAAATAATGTATCCTTAGAGCAATAAACAAAGCTTGATGGATATTAATAGTACAAGAAACTTCTACAGATATTATTGAACGATGATATTAAAAATGATAACCTTAGACTTATAAATTTACATTTAGTCCGAATATGCTATAATTTAGTGTAGTGATTGTTAGGGGAGTTATATTATGAGTTATAATGAAAAAGTTTTAGATCATTACGAAAATCCAAGAAATGTTGGTTCTTTAAATAAAAATGATTTTAATGTTGGTACTGACTTAGTTGGTGTGCCATCATGTGGTGATGTGATGAAGCTACAAATAAAAGTTAATGAAGCAGGTGTTATTGAAGATGCTAAATTTAAAACTTTTGGTTGTGGTTCTGCTATTGCTTCAAGTTCATTGTTAACAGAAATGATAAAGGGTAAAACTGTTGATTGTGCTAAGCAGATAAAAAACACCCAAATAGTACAAGAGTTGTACTTGCCTCCAGTGAAGATATACTGTTCTGTACTTGCTAAATACGCAATTAGAGCTGCTATTCATGACTATCAGAATAAGCAAAATAAGAGTGAGGATAAGGAGGCTGCAGCACACAATTAAGTTACTATGAGTGAGTACTTGGAAAAAAGTATGGCTACAAAAAATAGCAAGGACCATGTCACTGTAACAAATAGAGCATTAGAAAAAGTAAGGTATTTATTGGATCAGCATATTAATCCTGGCACATCAAAAGAAGTGATAGGGATTAGAATATTAGTTAAACAAAATTGGTGTTCTGGGTTGAAATATACTATTGAATATGCGTATGATGTTCGTCCTTTTGAATCGTTAATTGAAGCAAATTATAGTGATGGCTTAAAAGTTAAAGTGCTAATTGACCCAAAGTCTATTATGTTTATATTTGGCTCTGAAATGGATTATATAGAAGACAAGCTTTCATCAGGTTTTGTGTTTAACAATCCTAATAAAAAAGGGAAGTGTGGTTGTGGAGAAAGTTTTCGTGTTTAGTAACTATTTTGTACTGTTTAAAATTGAGCTGGCTTTTGATGTTAAGGGTCTAAATAATGTAAACTCAACTCTAATAGCTAATTTTTTAATTGACTTATTATATACTATAGAGATCTAAGGATATTTCTAATTTTCTCATAAGCTTCTTCAAGTTCGGAAGTACTGGTTGAATAAGGTGGCAATAGATAAACTGAATTACCAAGAGGCCTGATTAAAAGTCCTTGCTCTAAGCATTTTCTTTTTAAGGTTTGTGTATCATGAACATCGAATGCTGCTATTGTACTAGTAACACGTGTATGTTTTGCTAGTAAATTTGCTAATTCCTTTCTATGTGTATTATGAATTTCCTGAATTGATTTCATAGTACTTGGTTTAACCAATAAGTCTAAAGAAGCAATTGCCGCTGCACAACCTAAAGGATTAGCAGTATAAGAATGACCGTGAGCAAAAGCTTTGTTGAATTTTTCATCAAAAAATGCTGCATAAACTTCTTCAGTAGTAACTGTTAAAGACAGTGGTAAAAAACCTCCAGTTAATCCTTTAGAAAGACATAAAAAATCTGGTATGACTTGGGTTTGCTCAAAAGCAAAGTAAGTACCAGTACGACCAAAACCAGTCATCACTTCATCAAAAATTACCAAAATTTCATACTGGCGTACCAAGTTAACAACTTTGCTAACAAAGTTTGAACTACACATCCTCATGCCACTTGCTCCTTGTACTAAAGGTTCTAAAATTAATGCAGCAATTTTATCAGCACTAGTACGTAAGTGGCTCTCCAATACTTCAAGTGCATATGTTTCCTTACTTCTTATTTCTTCATCTCCATCCCAAGTTTCAGGAAAAGGAATTGTCAAAACGGAGAAAAATAGATCTAAAAATGCATCATGAAAACCAGACTTAGCACCTACACTCATCGCCCCAAATGTATCACCATGATACCCACCATCAAAACTTAAAAAAGTGGTTCTTTCAAGATTACCTTGGTTACGCCAGCACTGATAAGCCATTTTTAGTGCTACTTCAATAGCAGTAGATCCATTATCTGAAAAAAAGAATTTAGAGAACTTATCCGGTAATAAAGACTGTAGTTTTTCACAAAGCTGTACTGCAGGCTCATGAGTAAATCCTGCAAAAATTATATGTTCTAAAGTCATACTTTGGTCATATATGGCTTTAGCAATATTAGGATGAGCATGGCCATGTAGGTTTACCCACCAACTAGAGATGAGATCCAGGTATGGTTTATTATTCTCATCATAAAGATATGACCCTCTTGCCCCCTTGATTGCAATTGGAAGTCCAGAGGTCTTCTCTTGTGTCAATGGATGCCATATAATTTTTCTATCACGTTCATTTAAATTCATGATGTCACCTTAAAAATATTTTTTAAATGATCTGAAAGTGCTACTTGCATTAAAGATTCTTTACCTATGTGTTGTAATTTAGGTACTGATGCTAACACCTGTACTCTACCGTAAAATTCTATTGCTTTAAGATTATCTTGACTATATGGCCCATTTAAAATTATCCCTAATATACTGATATTTCTTGCACGTAATGCTTCTAAACTTAGCAATGTATGATTAATTGTACCAAGAGTAGATCGAGTAACTAAGATTACTGGTGTAGCAAACTTCTTAATTAGATCAACCATAAGTGTGTTTTCGTTGATTGGAACAAGAACTCCTCCAGCACCTTCTATGATTAAATTGTTTACTCTAGGTAAATTTATCTTGTTAATATTAATTTTCCTGCTTTCAATTGATGCTGCCAAGTGAGGTGATAATTGTTCTCTAAAGACAAAATCTTCTTTATGAACGTTAGTACCAATTAATTTACTTACCTCACAACTATCTGTACCTAAAATACCTCCGGTTTGAATAGGCTTGAAATAAGAATATCCAGTATGTAAACAAAGCCAGCTACTTATAATAGTCTTACCAACATCTGTATCCGTTCCTGTTACAAAGATCTGCATTTACTTAAAACTCCAAAAAATACTTTGTAAGTTATGTTAATCTTACCTGTATATGTTTTAATAATCTTCTTTAAATCAGTTGAAAGAATTGTCTGGTTGCTATAATTTGCTCCTAAATCTCTTAAGTATCTCATAAAGTTACTTGAGCTTGAAAATTCTAACTTAAGTTCCTGTGAATCACAAAAGTATCTACTTGGGTTTAAGGAAAATAAATGACTCTCTAATTCTTGTCTAGATGGGTACTGATGGGTTGGTACAGGTAGTGAGGATTCTATAAAGATTTTAGACCATTCACTGAATGTACCATCAAGTAAACATGAAAAAGCAAAAATACCTGAATTTTCGTAAGATTTTTTTATTATCTTGTCTAAGTCGTTTACCCATTGAAGTGCTAGATTTGAGATAATAAGATCATGAAAACAGAAATCCTGTACTTCCATATCACCTAAAATGAATTCAACTTTTTTACTTATTAGTTTCTTTTTCGCTTTGGCAAGCATATTGGGTGATATGTCATTTAGGGTAAACTTGCTTCCAGGAAAAGAACAAAACAAGATTTCTGGAATATACCCAGTGCCTGTACCCAAGTCTAAAATAGAATGTGGATAAAATTTAGGAAAGTAATTTTTCAAGTAACTGACTAACTTTGTAGCACATTCCTTTTGAATTGAAGCAACAGAATCATAAGATGAGCTTGCTCTGCTAAAACTATTCTGTATGTATTCTTTTTGTAATTCCATTTAAAAAACTCACAACCTGTTCATATACGAAATAACATTCACATAAGCCCAAACAGTGATAACCTTCATTATACACATAACTTTAATATCTTTACTAAAATTAGTATAGATGAGCTCTGTATGTATGATAGTATCATTTTTTTCACATAATATCAATAGTGGTATACGTAGTAAATGATGTGTTACAGTGAGAAGCTCTAAATCTTGAATTAACTTCGTTTTATTAAAATAGTTGGAAACATCATAATTTATTCCACCATATTTATGGAAAGATACTAATGTATCTATTTGATCTATGTGAAAATGTTTTATCATTGTTTTAAGTTCAGATTTTCTCTTTTTGTGCAATTGTGGATTAAGTCCTAAAATTGATAAAAGCTTGTATTCCAATAAGTGCCTTAATTTTTATATTTAAGGAAGTTAATTTTATAAACCAAAGAGAATGCCAGATACCAATGAATATAATATTATCTTGATTTGGTAAGTTTAAATTTTCCTTTTCAAAATAACCAAGATCTAAACAGTAGTAAGAAGTTCTAAAAAATACCTATCTATCAGAGGTTGGAAAAATTTATTGTCAAATCCACAGCCGTAACAAAATATAAAGAAGCACTTCATACTTGCCTAAGAATATGCACCAAATAATCTAGATCGTTCTCAGAGTGATTGACGTTAAGTGCAATACGTAATCTTGACGTTCCAAGTGAAACAGTTGGTTTACGTACAGCAGAGACAATTAGCCATTATTTTTAGAAGTTTTTCTTTTGCATTCATAACAGTATTTTCATTACATAAAATTATTGGTATAACGTGTGTAGCTGATTCTCCAGTATCAAAACCTGATATTTGTAGTTTATTTCTTAAAGTTTGCAGCTTTAAGAGAAAGAGCTTGACGTTGATTAGCAAGATGTTGTATCAAAGCTTTAAGCTTTAGCTTCTGCTCCAATTACCATTGGAGAAAGAGAAGTCTAATAGATAAACCTGGACATTTAAGGTATTTTTTACAACTTTAGAACATGCAATATATGTACCAAAGTATCATAAAGCTTTACTAAAAGTACTCAAAACTAAGCGCGGAATCTCATGAAGATTCACATTATCAATTATGACTGATGATTCCTGTTGCATGTGCTTCATCTAAATATAAAAAAGCTTTTACTGACACAATATCTCCATCCATACCAAAAATAGTTTCAGTAACAATGAATTTTGGTCTTGAATCATCTTTAAATTTTATAAGTAAGTAATTTAAGAGGTCCATATTATGGTACCAATACCGTATAAGTTTAGCACGGCTTAAAAATACAGCTTGATATAAACTTGCATGATTCAGTTTATCAAAAAAGACAATAGGATTATTACCCAATACTGATTTGATCCAACAAACTTGCGAGTACTGTTAAATTAGCTTAAAAGCCTGAATTGAGAACAAGAGCTGACTCAGTTTCTTTGTCTTGAGCAATTTGGTTTTCAAAATCTTCAAATATTTTCTTGTTACCTGAAAGCAATCGAGAGCCAGTAGATCCAACTCCAAACTGTGCTCCAGCAAGCTTCGCTGCGTTAAATAATACTTCTTACTGACTTAAACTAAGATAATCATCAGTGAAAAAATCGATAAAGTTCTTATCTGAATACAATATAGCTTCTGTAATTGTCGATATTTTCCTTTATATTACAGCATATTATGATATTTATAGTATAGTTTATACATAATCTATTTATCAAAATTTTTCTTTATCTTGTAGCATATTATAATATTTATAGTATATTATAAATGATTTATTTATCAAAAAGGAGGTTAGATCATGACAAAAGAATGGGCTTTTGCCGAAGTAAACCAAATCTTTAGTCTTCCGTTCCCTGAACTAATTTATATAGCACAAATGAAACATAGGAAACACTTTAACCCTAGTGAAGTACAAATTAGTACACTTTTAAGTATTAAAACTGGTAGTTGCCCTGAAAATTGCTCTTACTGTCCCCAGTCAGCACACTACGATACTGGATTACAGAAGGAGTCTTTATCAGAAATTGCTGAGGTAATTGAAGCAGCGAAGCGCGCAAAAGAAGCTGGAAGTACCCGTTTTTGTATGGGTGCAGCTTGGCGTGGACCACGTGATCAAGATTTAAAAGTTGTTTGTGAAATGGTTAAAGAAGTAAAAAAACTAGGTCTTGAAACATGCGTAACTCTTGGATTATTAAAAGATCATCAAGCTGGTATGTTAAAGGAAGCTGGTCTAGATTTTTATAATCATAATATTGATACATCTAAAGAATATTATGATAAGGTTATAACAACACGCACTTTTCAAGATCGCTTAACTACATTAGAAAATGTACGTTCATCTGGAATTAAGGTCTGCTGTGGTGGTATTCTTGGTATGGGCGAAACTAATGAAGATCGAATAAAAATGTTAATTCTTCTTGCTAACTTGGATGAGCCTCCAGAATCAGTACCAATTAATATGCTAATGAAAATTCCTGGAACTCCTCTTGAAAATGTAGCTGATGTCGACTCATTTGATTTTGTTCGTACCATCGCAATAGCAAGAATCATTATGCCACAGTCTTATATCCGTTTGTCTGCTGGGAGAGAGAAAATGTCAGATGAGCTACAAGCACTGTGTTTTCTTGCTGGTACTAATTCAATCTTTTACGGTGAAAGGCTACTTACAGCTCAAAATCCAGTACCTGAACAAGATAATTATTTATTCCAAAGGTTAGGACTCCAAAAGTTACAACACATTGGGCATTAAAAAATAGCTATATCTCTATAAAGTATTTTCCTGAAAGTCTATTATGACCGGTGAAAAAACTTTGTAGAGGTAAGGTCCTATTTCTATATTTACTTCCCTTTATTTATGTTAGTGAGTCTTGACTTAATAACTTTTTTACACCATCTGAATAAATTATAAATAAAGTTGATGGAATCAATATTAAAACCCCATACCAAGTATTCCTATCAGGAAATTCGCCAAATATAAAGTATGCTGCTACTGTAGAGATTACTAGTTCAAAGTATCTATATGGTGCAAGTGCAGTAGCGTCGACAACAGTAAAAGCTTTCAATACAAAGAATAAAATTAAGTTTGCATTGATACCAAGAATAAGTAGCAATATTAACTCTAATGAAGAAGGTGTTTGCCAATAAAATAATGAAGGAGGAGCAGAAAAAATTGTTGTTATTAAAGCTGAGTAAAATAACATACTTATTGTTGATTCTTGCACAACAATTCTTTTATTAATTATATCTAGTATGGCAAAAAACAGCGCAGCTAAAATAAAAATAAGAACTTTCGGGTTAAAATCTTCACTATTGGGTTTGAGTGAAATAGCAACACCAATAAAACCAATAATAGTTACTGTCCATCTTTGCCAAATTATGTTCTCGTTTAAAAATAGTACTGCAAGTATCAATACAAACAATGGTATAGAGAAACTTACAATCGTTGCTGTTGTTAAAGATCCAATAGTTAATCCATAATTCCAGAAAATTATGCCAAAAAATAGCAAAGTGCCCCTAATTACTTGAATAACCACATTGTTTGTTTTCAAGGCTTTTAATCCGTAATATATAATAAAAGGTATGAGAGCAATAGTACTGAATAGAAAACGAAAAAAAGCTATCTCAGAGCTTTGAAGATGTAAGCCTAAGTATTTAGCTATAACATCATTAATTGCACTGCTAAGCAAACTAAGGGTAAACCAAATAACTCCAATGAAATAACTAAATTTCATCTCCGCATAAGACCTAAACACTTTCCAATATCTACATTATCACACACAGTCTAATGAGCATCCCATGTAACGGAGTTTAAATCTATGCCTTCTTCCACCATTTCTAAAAGTGGACTCATCTCTCTCAATCGACAAATATTTTTGGTAATAAGATCTGCTGCATATAGAATTTCTTCTTTAGTTGTAAACCTTCCCAAACCGAATCTGATTGATGAGTGCTCAAGATCATGGCCATTATTTAATGCGCGTATAACATAAGAAGGTTCAAGCGATGCAGATGTACAAGCAGAACCAGAACTAACAGCTAAATCTTTTATTGCCATGATAATCGATTCACCTTCAACATAGGGAAAACTGATATTTAAGTTACCAGGAATCCTACTCTTATAATCACCATTTAAAACAACATCAGGTAATGATCCCTTTATTTTTTTATACAAAATGTCCCTTAATTTTTCTACCTTTTCTGCTTCTTTCACCATCTCTTCTTTTGCAATTTTAGCTGCCACACCAAAACCAACTGCAAGAGGAGTAGGGACTGTACCAGAGCGCATACCTCTTTCCTGTCCTCCTCCACTAATTAATGGAGTTAACCTAACACGAGGGTTCCTCCTGCGAACATACAATGCACCTATTCCCATAGGCCCGTAAATTTTATGACTAGAAAGGCTCATCAGATCAATGTTCATTTCATTTACATCTATTGTAACTTTTCCAAAAGCCTGAGCAGCATCTGTATGGAAGAATACATTATGCTTTCTGCATATTACACCAATTTCTTTTACAGGCTGAATTACACCTATTTCATTATTTACCGTCATCACTGAAACTAGAATTGTTTTATCAGTAATTGCTTCTTCAAGTTTTGATAAGTCTATTATGCCATTTTTCTCAACAGGCAAATACGTAACTTTAAAACCATCTTCGTTTTCCAAATGCCTACAAGAATCAAGAACACATTTGTGCTCTGTGCAAATAGTTATTATGTGGTCACCTTTGTTTTTATAAAAGTGAGCTACTCCTTTGATCGCCATGTTATTTGATTCAGTTGCACCGGAAGTAAATATTATTTCCTTACTATCTGCATTGACTAAATCTGCAATATATCCTCTTGCTTTTTCCACTGCTTCTTCAGCAGTCCAGCCAAATGAGTGACTACGAGAGTGAGCATTACTAAACTCACCAAAATAAGGCATCATCACCTCTAAAACACGAGGATCTACCTTAGTAGTTGATTGATAATCAAGGAATATCGGTAGTTTTACTGCACAATTTAATCTCACATTTTTTCTATTCATAAAAACAAACCCATTGATAACTAAAAGCTCTTAACACATGTTAAAAAAAACTATTACCACTATACTAGCTTAAGTACATAAGTATAAGAAATATTTTTTAATGTAACAATAGTATTAAAGGTAGAACCTTTATTGGTAAAATCTGTAGAAATCACAAAAGTCTTTTAACAATGACTAACAGAATTAAGAATATATAATCAACCGAAAGTAATGTACAGTTAAAAGAATATGAGCAAAGAACTGTACTAGGAAGTTATTTATTTGCATCTAACACCCCTTGGCAAAAGCAACTACTTTTAGCCATATTAAATCATAAAGAGCCGATGTAACTTATTTAAATCAATGCAAGCATTTTGTGGCTTACGTAAATAATAATAAATCTTTATTTTTTAATGTATAAAATCATGCTACTTTTATTACAAAAAAAAAGAAAAATGATCAAGTGGAGCAAGCAAGGTATCTTCATTATTTAGTAATTGTATCACATGGGTAAAAAGTTCCGTAGGTAAGTGGTTTGCTCATAATGGTAATCAACAGGTTGTAACCGAAGATCCAGTGCTTTGTCTATGCTCAAAATAATGCCAACCATAGCATGCCTGAGATAGACACGGTAACTTCATAATACCACCTCTCTTGATTTGTTTTTGGGATTTTAACTTTAAATTTGCTCTTTTGGAAGAAATTCTAATACGTTTTTTAACTCTAGCTCCTGTTCTTAGATTATAGATGTCCATAGTCTAGAACCAACACGTCGTATATTAAGTAACTTATGTCTAATCAAGTGATAAACTATGTGAGTATTAATATTAAATTTTTCTGCAACTTGCTTAATTGATAGCTCTTGGTTTTTTAGTACATGTTGCTAGAATCATATATATGGACCGGATCCAGCTAACACTGAGAGTAGTAAATAGAATTGATCTGTCTTTTGTTAATCCTTCATGGTTCAACTGATCAATAATTTGTTCATCAGACATGGTTGTATCCAATTCTTTTACTCAATTAATTATATCCTATGAGTTTCTATATGGTAACAGCACCTTTAAATCCTTTGTTACATTTGTTTCCCAGCGTATGTGTAGTACAACCTTTTTTTCATTGCTTAATTTTAACAATTATATCTTCTATGACAAGTCGCAAAATGCGTTTCCGCTCTTTTGCACTTGTTGATTATGCTTTCCATAAGTATGGTAAATCCTGAGCTAATGCCAACACTTACTCCTTTTGCTGTTTTGTAGCTATAAGTACATCTTTTTTCTTATATTCATCATATTGGCCCTTCGCTTCTTCTAGTGCTAAAACGCCAACTATGGATTAGAAGAAAACAAAAAAGCCTGGGAAATATGGTAAACTCTAATATTGTGAAAAAAACTGATGAAAAATGTGCAGACAAATTACTACCTAACAGCAAAAAAACCTACTAGAATAACGGAAATTACTCATTCTGAAGTCATTACTAT